>JAJYTK010000104.1 GCA_021793095.1 Pseudomonadota bacterium | reverse complement strand
CCCATCGCGGTAAACCGCGTCCTCGGGGGGCTCCATCCCCGCACCCGAGCCTTTGATACGGGCCTGATTGGCGCGTAGCTGCGGTGCACCCTCTGCCGAAAGGGTGACGGTGTAATCCTCTTCCCAGCGCACCTTTTCAATGCTGTGATCCCAGGCCAGGGTAAATTGCTCGCTGGCCATAAAAATGGGCGGTGTTCCGCTGCTCGCTGCCAGCTGTAAACACACGCCCAAGATCATTGCTGCCGGACTCATCGCAAGCAACGCCGTTTTTTAAGTGGTTGTTGGCGCCAATTGGCTTTTTTGGCGACGAACACGCCAAACATGCCAAAGCAAGAACAACACCGTAGCGGCTGCGCCGATGAGATCGGAGGTTTCATTAGCCCAGACCAGCAAAGCCGCGGCGCAGACTAAATACGCCCGTTCGGCGACATTTAGCCGGCCAAGTAAAAAGCCTGTGGCCCCAGCCCCCCATAATATAATGGCAACAACTGCTTTAAAGACAACTAAAAAGACCTCGCCAAAATGGCTATAGTTTTGCAGCATCAAAGCCGGTGCATACACCGCCATGTAGGGCACCACAAAACCAGCAATCGCCACACGAATCGCCTGGATGCTGATCTTTAGCCCCGTACTGCGTGCAATCGGGGCTGCCGCAAAACATGCCAACGCCACAGGCGGCGTCAAATCGGCCATGATGCCAAAATAAAATACAAACATGTGCGACACGATGAGCGGCACGCCCAGTTTGAGCAAAATCGGAGCCGCCAACGAACTGGTAATGATGTAATTAGGAATGGTCGGAATCCCCATCCCCAATACCAGGCAGGTAATCATGGTCAGGAACAGAGCCAAAAAGAGGTTGTCACGACCAATGGAAATCACCTGACCACCAAACTCGGCCGCGGCACCGGTCAAGTTGATAATGCCGATGATGACCCCTACCAAGGCACAGGCCACGGCCACAGGCAAGGCATGGCGCGCCCCCTCGGCCAAAGACTTGAGCGCCTCGCCCAGCACATCGGTATGACGGCGCCCAATCAGCACCAAGGCGATCAGCACTGCAATAATCACAAAAAAGGTGATGACCCCAAATTTAACAAAACCCAAGCAGGCAAACCCCAGCAGCACCCAAAATAAATATCTGAGCGCCATTTGGGATACCCCTTGCATGACGGCAGCCCCAAAAATGAGAATGACCGTCAATCCCAAACCGACGGTGCCGGAGAAAAGCGGGGTATAACCCGAAAACAGCAAGGTCACCAAACCGATCAAGGGAATGAGCAAATACCAATTGCGACGTACGGCTGCCCAGGGGTTAGGACACTCTTCCTTGGGTAGACCATCTAACCCTTTGCGCCCGGCCTCTAAATGGACGGTCACAAAAACAGTAAAGAAATAGAGTAAGGCAGGAATAATGGCTGCCTTGACAATCTCTACATAGGGAACGTTGATGGTTTCAGCCATGATAAAGGCAACGGCCCCCATCACCGGTGGCATGATTTGCCCCCCCATACTCGAGGTGGACTCTACCCCCCCAGCAAAAGAAGGGGAATAGCCAAACCGTTTCATCAAGGGGATGGTGAACTGACCGGTGGTCACCACATTGGCCACCCCAGACCCGTTAATCGTCCCCATGAGCCCAGAACTGACCACCGATACCTTGGCAGGGCCACCGCGATGGTGTCCCACCGTCCCCATGGCAAAGTCACTAAATAAATCGATCATCCCGGCCCGCTCAAGGAAGGAGCCAAACAGGATAAACAAGAAAATATACGTTGCGGAGACATAAACCGGGGTGCCGTAAATCCCTTCGGTACCAAAAGCCAAGGTACTGACAATTTGATCAAACCCATAGCCCCGGTGCATGAATGGCCCTGGCACATATTCACCAAACAAGCCATAGAGCAAAAATAGCCCACAGATAATGGGCAGCGCCCAGCCCATCATGCGGCGCGTGACATCAAAAACCAAAACGATGGTCAAGATCCCAATGACCATATCAGTGTCGGTCATTTCACCCGCACGCGCCGTGAGGTCAGACTCAAACACCCAGTGATAGAAACTAGTGACAAAACCCAGCACCCCAAGCACCCACCCCAACCATGGGATACGGCGACCAAAAAAGTTAGGATGCAATAAATACACCAACCAAATAACAAAACCCACGTGAATCGCCCGAATGACCTGGCTGGACATGGGGCTGAAAGCAGCGGTGTATATCTGATAGGAAGAAAAAATGACGGCTACCCAAAAGATGGCTTTGGGTAAATCAACCACCGGACGTTCTTCTAACAAGCTCATAACATGATTCCGAACAGAACGCGGCAGCCAATAAGGGGTCTAAACACTGCCGCAGGATCATTTAATAGCGCAAATCCACCCGCCCCAGGATTGCCAAGGCGGGTGGTGTTGGCCGTTATCGTCATCGGATGTTTAGTCCTCGATGACGCCTACCTCTTTGTAATAACGCTCAGCACCGGGGTGCACAGGAACAGGCATCCCCTCGACGGCTTTTTCAATATCTACCGTCTTAATTACGTTGTGCGTGGACTGCAAAGATTCCAGATTATCAAAAAAGACCTTGGTCATTTCATAGACAACCTCTTCGGGAACATCCTCGTGGGTCACCAAGAAGTTAGGAATAGCTGCCGTGGGGATGTCCACATCTTGGCCATCATAGGTACCTGCGGGGATGGTGGCAGGGATATAAGCAGGGCTACCCACGTTTTCAACAATCTCGGCAGGAATAGAGATGACCTGGATATCAATAGCGGTCGCTAAATCACGGATTGAGGAGACCCCCAAACCTGCAGACTGCAGCGTGGCATCAATCTGGCGGTTTTTCATTAACTCAACAGACTCGCCAAAGGAGAGATACTCGACCTTGTCAAAATCGTCATAGCTCATATCCGCTGCCTTGAAGATAGCGCGTGCATTGAGCTCAGTGCCGGAACGAGCAGCACCGACGGAAATGCGCTTGCCCTTGAGATCCTCAAGCGTTTCGATGCCTGAATCCGCATTAGCCACAATCTGAATAAAGTTGTTGTAGGTACGTGCTACGCCACGCAACTTATCAAGCTTGCTCTTAAAACCTGCCTCTTCGTTACCCTCCCAAGCGTCGGATACAGAATCAGCTAAAGACCAAGCCAACTCACCACGGCCTGCCTGCAAGAGGTTCATATTTTCTGCTGACGCCTTGGTCACCTGAGCGGTTGCACGCGCATTGGGGATTTCCTCGGCGTAAATCTGCGCCAGAGCCACACCGAGTGGGTAATACACCCCACTCTGCCCCCCTGTCAGGATATTAATAAATTGGGTTTTTTGGGCTAAAGCCGGCCCGCCAACCGCCAACATAGCGGCTGCTGCAACGCCGGTAAACCATTTTTTAAATCGCATAAAAATGCCTCCTCGAGCAAAAACTTTAGATAGTAGGCCCGGATAATAGGCCAAATCATCGGTACCACACGGGATCTCCATGTGGATCAAGAATCGTGACTATGCCAATATTTACTATAAAAAACAACCGGGTTATCCCCATAAAAAGGGTTTTCCATGGCGGGTAGGAACCTTCACCTTTTGAACAACCAATAGAGCAGCAAAAGACTGCCTGATAAGGTGGCCCCCAAACCCAGCCAAACAAAAAGCGGCATGCCCCACCACACTGGGCCCAAATCCATCAAATGCGGGGCGAGCCCCAAGGCAAAGGCGGCGGTCACCAACGCCACACACAAGCGGGCAGCGGCACGCTCCAAGGCCTCATTAAGCTGCTCTATGTGGTGGAAATCAACATCCACCCCAATACGGCCATGCCGAATGCGGTGCATGAGCAAACGCACAAACCCAGGGGCCTCGCCCCCCAAGTCATAGAGCTCTGAGGTCACATACAACGCACGCTTACGCATTTCTTGGGGGGAATAATAAGCACGCAACTGTGCCTCAATCACCGGTTGCGCCAAAGCAATCAAATCAATTTCCTGAGAAATGCTCTTGAGTACCCCATCTGCAGTCATGAACGTTTTAAACAGTAGGCTCAAATCTGAGGGTAATGTGATCCTCAGCTGCCGCGCCATGGCCATAAAATCGGTCAGCACACGACTGATGCGCAGTGGGGGCAATCGATGCTCGGTCAAAAAACGCTCGACCGCCAGGGAAATTTCCACCGGGTCAGCATCAAAGGAGGACGACCATTCGAGCAACATCGCCGTCACCCCTTCGGTTTGTCCTGATTGTAGGGCGCGCAATAAAACCAAAAGCTGCTTTTTACGCTTTTGGGACAAGCGCCCAATCATGCCAAAGTCAATAAACGCCACCCGGTCCTTGCTCATGGCTAATAAATTGCCGGGATGGGGGTCGGCGTGGTATTCCCCTTCCTCGAGGATCATTTTCAACATGGCTTCGGCGCCCCGCCGTGCGATCAAATCGGGGTCCACATGGCGCTTTAAAAGATCCTCGGCACTGGTGGGCTCCCACCCGTCAATATAGTCTTGGACCAATACATAGCGATTGCTCCATTGCCAATAAATCTTGGGGATAACCACGGTAGGATCATCTGCAAACTGGGCACCAATCCGTTCACAGTTGCGCCCCTCATTATTAAAATCTAGCTCGTGGCGCATCGAACGAGCTAAATACTCAACGATGTTGACTGGTTTAAACCGCGCCCATTGAGCACTGTTTTCTTGGAGCAAGTAGGCAATATGCCCCAATAAACGCAAATCAGCATCGATGGTCTGCTCGAGATGTGGGCGCTGAATTTTCACCACCACCTCTTGCCCCGTCTCTAAACGCGCCCTATACACTTGCGCGATAGAAGC
>JAJYTK010000103.1 GCA_021793095.1 Pseudomonadota bacterium | reverse complement strand
TCGCGGTGCCAATGTGCTGTTGGTCGACCGTAATGACCCCGGCCAAGAAACCTCATACGGCAATGCAGGCCTAATACAACGCGAGGCCGTTTTCCCGCACCCCTTTCCACGCGCTTTCAGCGAGACTCTCAGTGTCCTGCCCAATCAGCGACCCGACATCCGCTACCAGCTATCTGGGGTGCTACGCTATGCGCCCAAATTGATGGCCTATCGTTATTTTTCTGCCCCCAAACGTTGGCAGGCCTTGGCCGAACAATGGGCACAGCTCATTAGCACCTGTCTCGACGAACACCAGCGCATGATCCAGGCCGCCCAGGCAGATGACCTCATACGCCGCCGAGGGTGGCTGCAACTACACCGTTCCGCAGAAGCCCTGCGCGTCGAACTCACCCAAGCCCAACGCGCCGCCGATCAGTACGGGGTCGAATTCGACACCTTGAGCCCTGAACAGCTCAAGGCAATCGAACCACACGTTAATACGCGCGTATTTTCGGGGGCGATTCATTGGAAAAACTCTTGGCAGGTGACTGACCCCGGCGGTTTGGTTAAGCGCTACGCCGATGACTTTGTCGCCCAAGGGGGGACATTCAAACGCAAGCGCGTCACCCGTATCCATCAAAATGCAGTTGGAAGGTGGCGGGTCATCTGCGGCTCAGAGCACTTAACAGCCCAGCATGTCGTGATTGCTGCAGGGCCTTGGTCCATGCAACTGCTCAAACCGCTCAACTACAATTTTCCTTTATTTCCCAAGCGCGGCTACCACTGGCATTATCGACCGATTGTCGAGCAATCTTTACAGCACAGCATCTTGGATGCCGATAATGGATACCTGCTCGGCCCCATGGACATGGGTATTCGGCTGACCACAGGAGCTGAGATGGCCCCTCTATATGGGCCACCCCGCCGCGCACAAATACAACTGTGTGAGCGCATCGCTCGTGATATCCTACCGTTGGGTAAGGCCATCGAACCACAGCCTTGGTATGGGTCACGGCCCTGCTTCCCAGACATGAAGCCCATCATCGGTCCGGCCCCTAAACACCGCCACCTCTGGCTGGCGATCGGCCATGCACACCAGGGCTTTACACTGGGGCCGACCACTGGGCGTTTACTGAGCGAGCTGATTGACGAGCAATCCCCCTTTGTAGACCCTCAACCATTTAGTGCTGAGCGTTTCAAATCGCTGGGGCCTTTTACTTGTTAAGGTAGGGCCTGGGGTACGAGCTAAGCACCCCACACCCCCATTTTGGTACAGTAATTCATTTCACTTTTTGGCTACAAATCACATGCAGGAAACTTATCAACCTCACGAAATAGAACGCACTGCCCAAGAACAATGGCAGGCAGATGATGTCTATCGGGTTCATGAAAACGCGACCCGCGCAGACGGTACCCCCAAACCAAAATTCTACGCATGCTCTATGCTGCCCTACCCGAGTGGCAAACTGCACATGGGCCATGTGAGAAATTACACCATCAATGACGTCATGACGCGTCATCTGCGCCTGCGTGGCTATAACGTGCTCATGCCCATGGGTTGGGACGCCTTTGGAATGCCTGCCGAAAATGCCGCTCTCAATTCCAAACTGCCCCCCGCCCAATGGACCTATGACAACATCGACTACATGCGCAAGCAGATGAAGGCCATGGGGTTGGCGGTGGATTGGTCGCGCGAGGTCAATGCCTGTGATCCCAAATACTACAAATGGAATCAATGGTTCTTTTTACGCATGCTCAAAGCAGGGATTGCCTACAGAAAGACCCAGGTCGTTAATTGGGATCCTGTGGATCAGACCGTGCTGGCTAATGAGCAAGTGATCGATGGCCGCGGCTGGCGCTCAGGAGCCTTGGTAGAAAAACGTGAAATTCCTGGCTATTACCTAGCGATTACCCGCTATGCCGATGAATTACTAGATGCAGTAAAAAATGATTTAGATGGTTGGCCCGAGCGCGTACGCACCATGCAAGAGCACTGGATTGGCAAAAGCCACGGCTTGCGCTTTGCTTTTACACATCAAATCAAAGATGACCACGGGGCACTCATACAAGATGGCAAACTCTATGTATTTACCACCCGTGCGGACACCATTATGGGGGTGACTTTCTGCGCGGTTGCGCCCGAGCACCCGCTTGCAGAGCATGCAGCTAAAAACAACCCCGCGCTGGCGGATTTCATTGCGACGAGCAAACGCGGTGGCCAGAGTGAGGCTGATATTGCCACACGCGAAAAAGAAGGCATGCCGACAGGACTCACCGTGACGCACCCTGTGAGCGGCGAGGAAATCCCCGTTTGGGTGGGTAACTACGTCCTGATGAGCTATGGGGATGGCGCCGTGATGGGCGTCCCCGCGCATGACGAGCGTGATTTTGAGTTTGCCCTAAAATACCAATTGCCCATCAAGCAGGTCATCGCACTCGATGAGCATACGTTCTCAGATCAACGATGGGCTGATTGGTATGCCAATGAACAAGATGGCACGCTCATCGATTCGGGCCCCTACACTGGTCTGAGCAGTCCAGAGGCACGCGAACGCATCGCCAGCGATATGGCCAATAAAGGCCTGGGTGAGAAAAAAATCACCTACCGTCTGCGCGATTGGGGCATCTCTAGGCAGCGTTATTGGGGCACCCCTATCCCCATTATTCACTGTCCTGATTGCGGCCCGGTCCCTGTCCCCGAAGAGGATCTACCTGTGGTGCTCCCAGAGCACCTTATCCCTGATGGCAGCGGTAATCCTCTGGCCCAGGACGCAGATTTCCTCAATTGTCAGTGCCCCAGCTGCGGCCAAGATGCCCAACGCGAAACCGATACCATGGACACCTTTATTGATTCATCCTGGTATTTCATGCGCTACACCTGCCCAGATAACGATCAGGCCATGGTGGATGAGCGTAATGATTATTGGATGCCCATGGACCAATACATTGGGGGCATTGAGCACGCTGTCCTGCATTTACTGTATGCCCGTTTTTGGACTAAAGTCATGCGCGACATGGGGCTGGTCTCATTTGATGAGCCCTTTACTCGACTGCTGACTCAGGGCATGGTGCTCAATCATATTTATTCACGCCGCAATGAGCGCGGCGGCCGCGAATATTTTGCACCCAGCGAAGTTGAAAATACCTACGATGAGCACGGTAATGTGATTGGCGCCAAGCTCAAATCAGATGGCAGCCCTGTCGAATATGAGGGCATTGGTACCATGTCCAAATCCAAAAACAATGGTGTCGACCCTCAGGCCATCATCGATCAGCACGGCGCAGACACCGCCCGTTTATTTATTATGTTTGCCAGCCCGCCCGAGCAAACCCTCGAATGGTCCAACACGGGCATTGACGGTGCTCATCGCTTTTTGCGCCGTCTATGGCTATTTGCGCACAAGCACCAACAGACGCTTAAATCAGGTGCCCATCTGGACATTAGTCAGTTTCAGGATCTGCCCACTGAGGCCAAGGATTTACGCCGCGAAATTCATTCTTTGCTCAAGCAGGCTGATTATGATTACCAGCGCATCCAGTACAATACGGTAGTCTCGGGGTGCATGAAGATGCTCAACACCCTCGAGGATGCCAAACTCGATGACACGCCGGCCGCTCAGGCGACGCTGGCTGAGTGCACATCGATTCTGTTGCGCGTCCTCTATCCCGTCGTCCCCCATATATGCTGGTCACTCTGGCGCGAGCTCGGCTATGCCGCGCACTTTGGGGATATTTTGGATGTACAGTGGCCCACTGTCGATGAACAGGCACTGGTTGCCGATGAAATTCAGCTCACGCTGCAGGTCAACGGCCGCGTACGCGGACACATCACTGTCGCCAACGATGCCGACAAAGAGGCCATCGAGGCCACGGCCAGCGCCCATGAGGCGGTACATCGTCACCTTGAAGGTCGGCCCCCCAAGCGCATCATCATTGTGCCTGGCCGACTGGTTAACGTGGTAGGCTAAACCATGCTTTTTAGGCACCCCTTACGCCGATATCTCTCGCGCTTACTTTTTGGGCTCGGGAGTATCGGCATGGTCTTATTGATCCAAGGCTGTGGCTTTCGCCTCCAGGGGGCTTCGCCACTGCCTTTTAACAAGCTTTATACCAACATTTCTTTAAACTCCTCTTTCGGCGCTCAACTAGAACGCATGCTGGTTGCCAATACGCCCGAGCTCACCTTTGTGGACAAGCGCGATGATGCCCAAGCCTCATTGATTCAGCTACAAAATAGACGCATTACTCGGGACGTTGCACTCGATCCACAGGGTAATGTCGAAGAATATCAACTCAATTTACAGTTCCGTTTCGAGCTGCTCGATCACGAAGGGCGCAAGATACTTTCCCCCACCACCCTGGTCATTACGCGCTACCTGCCCAATGATCCGGACGCCACCCAGGCCAAGGAAAGTGAGCGGGCCAGCATGTATGCATCGATGGAAGAAGACCTCATCGAACGTTTATCACGGCGCCTCACCGCACCCGATGTGAGCAGCCGCTTTGAAGCACTCAAAGATGAACCGGTGACCGAAGAGGATCTGGAAGAAGAGGAAATTGAATGGCAGGATGATTATGAAGATGACGAAGAAGAATTCCTGCCCATACTAGAGTACTGATCCATCATGGCCACCCAACGCTACCATGCCGAGCAATGGCAAACACATGCGCAAAAGCTCACCCGTTTGGCTCCTTTATATGTGATTTCTGGCAATGAAGAATTACTGCATATAGAGGCCAGTGACGCCTTGCGTGCCGCAGCCAAGCGTTTGGGCTATGATGAGCGCCAACGCATCGATTTAGATGCACAGGCCGATTGGAGTGAGGTGAAGATCGGA
>JAJYTK010000102.1 GCA_021793095.1 Pseudomonadota bacterium | reverse complement strand
TTGGACGCAGTAATTCATTTTAAGCGTGAGGTTTATTTTCAAGCCCTTAATGAATTATCAGTGCATTTATTTAAGCACCGCTCCGAGACGCGCTATCTACGACAACGGCATCATTTGGCAGCACGCCAGCGCACCGCTGGTCGACAGCGTGCGCCGCGTTGTCCTTATCGATTACAAACACGCTCTTAGATAGGTTGGATCCTGTCGTCGAGCGCATGGGTCATTAAAGGGGGGGCTACTTAGCATCGGGCTGGTTGAGCCGTTGAATCAAGCTCGATGTATCCCAGCGCTCGCCGCCCATTTGTTGTACCTCGGCATAAAATTGGTCAACCAAGGCGGTAACGGGCAATAGAGCACCATTATTTTTTGCCTCATCTAATACCAGTCCCAAATCTTTACGCATCCAATCGACGGCGAAACCAAAATCAAAAGAGCGCTCTAACATGGTCTGGCCGCGGTTGCTCAGCTGCCAGCTACCTGCCGCCCCGTTGCTGATCACCTTGAGGACTTTGTCCATATCGAGATTGGCACGTTCACCAAAGGCCAAGGCCTCGGACAGTCCCTGTAATAATCCGGCAATACAGATTTGGTTGACCATTTTACTCAATTGGCCGGCCCCGGTTTCGCCCATGCGTTCAATGGTTTTGCCATAGGCAGTCAGGAGGGGTTGTGCCCTGTCATAGGCTGCCTGGCTGCCGCCACACATAATACTCAGCACACCATTTTCAGCCCCTGCCTGGCCCCCTGATACGGGTGCATCAATAAAATCAGCTTGTTTATCAGCGGCTAGCTGTGCCATTTCTCTCGCCACGGTTGCTGAAGCCGTGGTGTGGTCAATGACTAAACTGCCTGCTTTGAGGGTATTAAACGCCCCGTCGGCGCCATTTAATACCTCACGGATATCTTGGTCATTGCCCACGCAGAGCAACACCGCGTCAGCATCTTTGGCCGCCTCGGCTGGTGTTGGGGCACTTTGGCCTGAGAACTCTTGGACCCAGCGCTCACTTTTACTGGGGGTGCGGTTATAGACGGTGACATCAAAGCCTGCACGGGACAAGTGTCCCGCCATTGGGTATCCCATGACGCCCAAGCCTAAAAAACTAACTTTTTTAAAATTTGTTTGGGGTGATTCTGAGCTATTATTGGATTGTTGTATCATGTAGCCTCCTAGTACCGATGAATTGATGAGATTTATTGATTAAATACGGTACATCCAAGTCCTTTAGTCTGATTCACAGCTCGGGAAAAATCAATCGTGTCCTCAGGGGGCGGGGTAAATAAATACAAATTTAATCCTAGGGTGCGTTGCCTATAGGTAAATCATTGCCAAAAAGGTTATGATGCCTAGAATAGTTTATCCCGATTCTTTGCGAGCACTTATAAGTAGACTTATTGCCTATGTTGCAAGATCTTGACCTATTGGCCGATAGAGTGAGCCGCTTGGTGGCTTATGTTGATGAGTTACAAGCCGAAAAATCAGAGTTTCTGGCCCGTATAAAGCAGCTAGAGGCTCAGTACAGCGCATTACAAGAGCGTTTGCAAAACAAGCAGGATGAGCTCAATACCGTCGCGCAGCGTTCGGCAACGCAGCAGGCAGAAATTAGCTCTATCCAACAAACAGCCCAGCAAAAAGAACAATCGCTGCGTGTTGAACTGAACCAAAGCAATCAACAGTTGGCGCAACTCAAATCGCAATTAGTGCAGAGCCAAAAGCAAGTGGGCAATTTGCGCACCGTGGCAGAAAATGCTCGTAATCAGATTACCCACATATTGGCCCGACTGCCCGGCGGAGCGCCCCAGGAGTAATTCATGGAACGCATAGAAATTTCTATATTAGATCGTGATTATTTGCTCGCCTGTCGTCCTTCCGAAAAAGAGCGACTCGAGGCTGCGGCTAAATTGATCCAAGAGCGCACCGAAAAAATTCAAGATTCAGGGAAAATTGCAGGTAATGAGCGTATTGCTGTGATGGCTGCCATCCAAACGGCAGTTGAGCTATTGGCCATGAAAGCCCCAGATGGTCCTCTGAGCAACGTCCAGCTTGGGGACTATAAAAACAAGATCAACGAGCTCAATCGAATACTGGATCAAGCCAAGCTACCCAGCAATCGTTGAGCAGTTGTTTTTTTACTTTGGGGTCGATCTTCTTTATCAGATCAGCTAAGCTTAAAGACAAGTCCCTGCTGTGTGCGTGACTTGGCTAAATATTCCTAGAACCAATGCATACTGCATAGGAGGCCCAAATTAGCTTGCTGGCGCGATTGCCGCTCATGCGGCGAACCCGATGCTTGTTTGAGGGCTACCACATCTTGTGAACCTAGGGTTTCCAGGATGACGGCCTAGACGGCACTAGCGGGGCACCTATTTTAAACCGCGCTCTTGGTAGCGCGGTTTTTTCTTGCTGGCCCTCCTGTTGATTTATACAGTGCAGTTAGAAAGGACTTTCATATGATTTGTTCAGCACAACCCATTCGACGCATTTCATCCCGTATTTATGCCTGGGTAGCCACGGTGGCTGCGGTAGGAATGATGTTCACTCAGCTCGCTTACGCTCAGGATACCGACGAGCAGGGCGCTCAACTGAAACCTCCTATCGTTAATATCCAAGCCGAGGCACGCACCGAGGTTGCTCAAGACACCGTACAGTTTGTTTTATTTGTACAAAAAGAGGGTAAAGAGCAGGTTGAGGTCACCAAAGAGGTTAACGAGGTCTTGGCCCAAGCCCTCGAGCAGGCCAAACAGGCTGCAGAAGACAAAGATATCGATATCTCCACTGGTGCATTTAGTGTGAGCCCGCGCTACAACGATGAGGGCGAGATTTCCACTTGGCAAGCCCGCGCTGAATTAGTGCTGCGATCCAAGTTGATAGATGACACTGCAGAAATAGCCGGCGATCTGAGCGATTTGTTAAGCATCGCGCGCATAGACTTTAGCCTTTCTGATCAGGCGCGTACCCAACAAGAGGATCAGCTCACAGAAACCGCCATCCAGGCCTTTGAGGATCGGGCGCAAATGATGGCAGAGTCATTGGGCTATGACTACTATCTGCTCAAAGAGCTGACACTGGATAGCTCGGCCACTGTTTACTCGCCTCGCTCACAGGCACCCCAAGGGGCGATGGTGATGGCATCAGCAGCCGAACAAGAAAAACTCGCAGTTGCCGCGGGTCAAGAAGAGGTTTCGGTTACTGCTCGGGGCGCGATCCATTTGCTCGATAGAAAAGATACATGCCAATAAAAAACATAGGTATCGACAGTAGCTGCCCCATCGTAAAGTAATCAGCGTAAAATCCTAAAAAGGCATCTGGCTCACGGGTAAACTCAGCAGCAAAGCGGAAAAAGGCATAGCCAATCAAAAACAAGCCGCTGACCTGCCCCGTGGGCCTTTTTTTGCGGCTAAAGAGCCACAAAATGACAAAAAGCAACACCCCTTCCAGCAACATTTGGTAAAGTTGTGAAGGGTGGCGCAGGAGTCCGTCCCGTGCCTGTGGGAATATCATTGCCCAGGGCAGATCGCTGACGCGGCCCCAAAGCTCGCCATTAATAAAGTTACCAAGACGCCCTGCGGCTAAGCCCAGTGGGATCATTGGTGCAATAAAGTCACAGACTGCTAAAAAAGGGAGCTTTTTTCTATAGGCAAATAGCCAAAAGACAACAAGCACCCCTAAAAACCCGCCGTGGAAAGACATACCTCCTTCCCACAGGTAGGCAATTTCTAACCAGTGTGCGGGTTTAAGGTAGTAGTCTGGGCGATAAAACAATACATAGCCCAGACGTCCGCCAATCACTACGCCGAGCATGCTGTAAAACAGGAGATCCTCGAGAGATTTGCGATCAACTAGGCTGCCGGGTTGTATGGCCCGATGCCGACCTAGGATCCAAACTAAGAAAAAGCCGATCAAATACATGAGTCCATACCAGTGAATGGCAATCGGACCGATGTTAATGGCAATGGGGTCGAACTGTGGGTGTGTCAACATAGGAAAAAATGCTCCGAAGGGAGGGCAAAAGGCGCGTATTGGAAAGTAATTGTACTAACATTGCCATAGGTCGTTCGATTGGTAAAGAATGAATCATGTAGCCAATAAAAAGGAGACCCTATGCTTGAAGAGGTATTGCTAGGAGGGGGCAGCTTTTGGGCCTTAGAGCCTGCATTAGCTGCATTAGACGGGGTGGATGAAGTGTGGCCTGGTTATGCCGGTGGTAAAATCCCGTATCCATCACGGCAAATTGTGGAAAGTGGGATTACCGGGCATGTGGAAGTTGTGCACGTGCTTTATGATCCAGCTGTGATTGATTTTCAGGTGTTGCTGCAGGCTTTTTTTGCAGTCCATGATCCTAGTTTGGAAAACAGCGGCCAACTACAAGTGCCCGGTCGGCAATATGCTTCGGTGATTTATTATTCGACTAGAGAACAAGAAAGAATAGCGCAGCAAGTAATAGGGCGACTGAAAAGAGACAAAACCATAAAGACCTCTATTCGTACAGAGGTCTATCCCATGACTCAGTTTTG
This sequence comes from Pseudomonadota bacterium, assembly GCA_021793095.1. GTDB lineage: Bacteria > Pseudomonadota > Gammaproteobacteria > Burkholderiales > Burkholderiaceae_B > Paenalcaligenes. Next base: position 315 of record JAJYTK010000102.1, on the reverse strand, counting down.
GATCGCAGAACCCAAGGAAATCGGGTATTTCTTTTTTAATTGTTATAGAGATGCTTATTGCAACATGCATGTGCGTCCCATCTTAAGGCGGTTTGTACGTGATTTCTGGCCGCATCTAAAAATACCCGAAGAGCTCAGAGGAGATAATCCCCATATGGTATAGCCCAGACAATCATCAGTATTAGTAGGGTAATGGCCCTGCTTGTAGAAGCAGGGCTTGCAAAATTATTTTTGTAGGGTTAGTATTATATTCCCTTTGGATTTGAGGGGCGGCAAACGGGCCTTTTTTAGGTCCTCACCGAAAAAGCTTTTTTC
>JAJYTK010000101.1 GCA_021793095.1 Pseudomonadota bacterium | reverse complement strand
AGGCACCCCAACCACGGGCAAAATCCCCGTTACCATTCCGATATTTACAAACACATAAACTGCCATCATCATGGCCATGGCACCGGCGAGTAAGCGACTGAATTGGGTGTGTGCGTAGGCCGCGATCACCAGTCCGCGCAGAATCACCAGCCCATACAGCACCAATAACACGATGCCACCGTAGAGCCCAAACTCCTCGGCATAAACCGCGAAAATAAAGTCTGTTGAGCGTTCGGGGATGAAATCCAAATGTGCTTGAGTCCCCTGCATAAAGCCTTTGCCGTATACCCCGCCAGAGCCTACCGCAATCATAGACTGGATGGTATGAAAGCCCTTGCCCAGGGGATCTAAGCTAGGGTTAAACAAGGTGCACACACGATGTTTTTGATAGCTGTGCAAAATATGCCAATCAAAATCTGGATCACAGAGGGTTTCCTCGTAATGCAGCATGAGGGCTATGCCAATCACCAGCAGCACCACCAGCGGGGCAAACCAGCGAAAAGGTAGGCCGGCAAAATAAATGACACATAGGCCCACCACAAAAATAAGTAGCGCGGTCCCTAGGTCGGGCTGACGCACCACCAAGAAAAAAGGAATCACCAGCAACAATAGCGATACCAGTAAATCCAGTAAATTGATTTGGGTCTTGTTGCGTTGCTGAAAATACCACGCCAACATAATGGGGACCGCTAATTTCAAGCTTTCTGAGGGTTGAATACGCACCACACCCAAGTTAAGCCAACGTGTGGCTCCTTTACTGGTCTCGCCAAAAAACTCCACCCCAAGCAATAAGGCCACGGCGACTAAATAAATCACCACGGCACCCCGCTGCACCCACGCAATCGGGACCAGCGCCACCCCCCACATGAGGAAAAAAGCGATGATGAAATTTCGGTATTGCTCGGCAAAGCGCGGGTCATCAATGCCGACCGCGGATTGCATCACCGTCAGGCCCAGCACAGCCATCACACCCAGCAAAATTAATAAGGGCCAATCAAATGCGAGTAAGGCGGTCACTGCCGCATGCCAAAGTTTTCTCATAGTTTGGTATGCCGATCAAGGAGCCAATAATCAAAAATTTGCCGCGCCATGGGGGCCGCCACCGTCGCCCCCCAGCCCGCATTCTCAACTAATAAAGCCAACGCAATTTGAGGGTTTTCAGCGGGCGCATAGGCCATAAATAAAGCATGGTCACGCAATCGTTCATCCACATCCTCGGCTTTATATTTGGCACCGCGCAAACTAAATACCTGCGCCGTCCCGGTTTTACCGGCTGCCTGATAGGGAGTGTCTCTAAAAGCTGCCCGCGCTGTACCGCTTTGGGTGACATCGACCATTGCATTTTTAATCACCTCTAAATGCTCGGGCTTTAGATCGATAGTATGGGTTGGCTCATGGACCAAAGACTCAACCTCGTTTGTTTCTGGGTCGATCAGACTCGTCACCAAATGCGGTGTCATATACACCCCATCGTTAGCCAATACAGAGGTGGCCTGCGCTAGCTGCAATAAGGTAAACGAGTTATACCCTTGGCCGACGGCCACGGACACGGTTTCCCCGGCATACCATTGTCGCTGCTCGGGATCCGCGTAGTGCTTGCGCTTCCACTCGCGCGAGGGCAAAATCCCCTTGCGCTCGCCATCTAAGTCAATGCCGGTGATCTGTCCAAACCCAAACTGCTGGCTGAAATCATGTAAATTGTCGACACCGATTTCTGGGCCCAATGAATAAAAATAAGTATCCGAAGACACCACAATGGCACGGTGCATGTCGGTGTGCCCATAAGAGGCCCCCCCCGCATTACGGAAGCGCTGCCCTCCGAACTCGAAATAGCCCGGATCATAAATACGCTCTTTGGGATCGCGCTTGCCCATTTCTAAGGCTGCTAATGCCACAAAGGGCTTGTAGGTCGAGCCGATGGGATAGGTCCCAAACAAAGGACGGTTAATGAGCGGACGGTCTTCAGATTCATTGAGTTTGCGCCAACTTTCCGAATCAATGCCATCGATGAATAAATTGGGGTCAAAGGAGGGGGAGGACACAAATGCTAAGACCTCTCCTGTGGCGGGCTCTAGGGCGACCAGTGCCCCTCGATAACCGGTAAACAGCTCTTCGGCCAGCCGTTGCAAACCTAAATCAAGGGACAAGCGCAGATCATGACCTGCCACGGGCTCAATACGGTTTAGCACCCGCACAGGGCGCCCTGAGGCAGTCACCTCGACCTCTTCTAACCCGGTTTGGCCATGCAGCTTTTCCTCCCAGGTCAGCTCAATCCCTTTTTTACCAATCACCGAGGTCCCACGGTAGTTGCCCAAACGCCCCTCCTCTTCGAGGCGCTCTTCATCGGCCGAAGAAATGCGGCCCACATAGCCAATCACATGCGCAGCGGTTTCGTTTTGTGGGTATTCACGGACCCAACGTGCCTCTAGATTAACCCCAGGGAAACGGTAGGACTGAGCTGCAAACCAGGAGGCCTCAACCTCATTAAGATTTTTCCTTAGTAACTGTGGGCGGTAACGACTGCCTTGAGCAACGGCCTGCAAGAAAAGGCGCTGGTCGCGGGGGCTTAGATAAACCACGGCGCTCAGCTCATCCAGCAGGGTCTCTAAATCACGATCCACATAGGCAGGGGTGACCGTCAACGTATAATCACGATAATTACGGGCAATCACTTCACCATTGCGGTCCAAGACCTCACCGCGTCGCGGGGGCAACGGCAAGACCGCGATTCTGTTTTGGTCTGCCTGTGCGGCCAAGCCCTCATACCGTACCACCTGCAAATACCAAAGACGCGCCCCCAAAGCGCCAAACAATATCATCACTGTAATGGCGGCGACCAAGCAACGGATCAGCATCCGTCGTTTTAAGAGATGTGATGTCTTTTTAAACTCAAACATCAGGCGCGTATCCCTTAGCCCCCCTCTTCGTCACTGGCATCCAAGCGACGTTGAGGTAAAAACAGCAAGAAATCGACCAAGGGCCATAACAACGCGATAAACACTGCGGACAGGCCCCAGCCCCAGCCCATCCACTCGCCGACAAGCCAAGCGTGGGCAAAGCGAGGGACCGCCAAGGCCACCAAAAAAACCGGCAATAAATGAATGGCCTGGACCCCCGCATTAAACAGCAGCAGGCGCCGGCGCAGTACATGCACCCCATAAATGGCCAGCACATAGCCCAATGCATGCTCGCCCAGCAATGAGCCATCGTGCACGTCAATTAAAATGCCTAGAAAAAAACCTAGCAACATATTGACGCGCCGGGGCTCATGCAAAGCCCAAAAGCACAGCACCAACATGAGCAAATCCGGAGCCTGCACCCAAATACGCCAAGGCAACAAACTCACCAGCCAGACCAAGAAAATAGAGCCGCCAATCAGCCAAGGGCTAGAAGGGTGCCTGAAAGGACTGGTATCCAATGGCTGTAAAGCGCCTATTGAAGATTTGATGCGAGAAGCTGAACCCTTTTTACTCATAAAATTGTTTTGCGTCTTGCAAGCTGGGCACAGACTCTTCGACCAGCAGCACTAAAAAATGTCGGTAGCGCTCGGGCCGTGACATTGGGCTGGCCACGGCCTTGCCAAACCCCGTCGAGGAATCGTGCTCAATATCATCCACACGTGCCACGGGCAACCCGGCGGGAAATAAACCACCAATACCGCTCGTAATCAGGAGATCCCCCGCCTGCAAATCTACCTCTGGGGTCAAATAACGGACCTCTATTTTAGACTCGGTATGCCCCCCAAAAGCAACCAAACGCAGCCCATTGCGCAACACCTGTACAGGGATGGAGACGTTTTCATCCGTCAGCAATGCGGCTTCAGCGGTATAAGGGGTCACCCTTAAAATTTGCCCCACAACGCCCCCCTCGTCAATGACAGGCATCCCGGGCCGAATCCCCGCAGCCGACCCCTTATTAAACACCAAACGGCGATTAAAGGGGTTGGGCGGCTCATAAAACACCTCGACCGCCACAGCGGGCTGACTGATGGTGTCGGTCACCTGTAACAGTCGGCGCAGCTGCTCGTTTTCACTAGCCAATTGGGCGGCAGTGGTGGTGACCTGAGAAAGCTCGATACGCTGCCGGTGCAAGGCCTCTTTTTCCATACGCACCGCCTTGGTGGCGTCTGCCCATGTGCGTAAATAGCGGGCACCATCGCCGGGCGCATGGACCGCGCGCTGAAAGGGATACAACACCACTGACACCCCTTGGCGGGCGGGTTCGAGCACAGACCACCGGGCATCTACCACCATCATTACGACGGCAAGAACAATATAAAGGGCCAGCCTGATTTCGGCAGATGGCCCTTGTTTGAAAAGCTGAACTGAGCTTTGTGATTGCATTGACAGTGTTCGGGGTGGTTGGGCCCTAGCGGTGCAGAGCCCTCATATCAATCAGTGTTTAGTCATAAATAAATACCGAGCCCAGTTTTTCTAAATGCTCGAGCGCCTCGCCACAACCGCGTACAACGCAGGTAAGAGGATCTTCGGCCACCACCACGGGCAGGCCGGTCTCTTCGGCCAAGAGGCGATCCAAATCGTGCAAGAGGGCGCCGCCGCCTGTCAGTGCAATCCCTTTTTCGGTGATATCAGCCCCCAACTCGGGCGGTGTTTGCTCTAGCGCCGTCTTAACGGCGGAGATGATTTGATTGAGCGGGTCCGTCAATGATTCGAGGATCTCGTTGGAAGACACATTGAAGCTACGTGGGACCCCTTCGGAAAGATTGCGCCCCTTGACCTCAATTTCACGGATTTCTGTCCCGGGGAATGCTGAGCCGATCTCTTGCTTGATGCGCTCTGCCGTGGGCTCACCGATCAGCATACCGTAATTTCGACGAATA
>JAJYTK010000100.1 GCA_021793095.1 Pseudomonadota bacterium | reverse complement strand
CGTATCCAGGCGCAGAGGCTCTTGAGGGGCTTTTTGCAAAATATTGCTAATGCGCTTGTTGGTGGCGGCTAGGCTGTCGGCCTCGGGGCGCTGTGCAAAATCTTGGCAGGCGGCAATACGCGCAGGCACCTGCTCTAGTGGAGGACGAGTGCTCAAGACGGCCTCAACCACGGCACGGGCTGTGTGTTGTACCAATGCATTGCGATAGCGCTCATAGATAAAGGTGCACACCTCTTGGGTAGTGTTTTCAGCCAATAACTCATCAGCGTAGCCCTGCGCTGCAAAGTCCAACAGAGCATTCAGATCCAACTGATGGGTCTTGAAAAAGCCCCCAGCTTGGAGCTGCTCGTAGGCACTGATCAGACCCAAAGCGGCACGGCGCAGCGCATAGGGATCGCGCTCGCCCGTGGGGGCCAGACCGATGCCCCAAATACCGACCAATGTATCCACGCGCTCGGCGATGAATAAAATGGCAGCAATGAGATGGGCCTGATCAACAGGCTGCTGGATACGCAGCGCATATTGCTGTTGCAAGGCGGTACATACCTCGGCGGGCTCGCCATCTGCTGCCGCATAATAGCCGCCGATAATGCCTTGTAGCTCGGGGAACTCACCCACCATTTGGGTATTTAAATCGGCTTTTGCCAAAAGGGCAGCTCGGTCTGCTAATTGTTCATCCGCCCCTAAGTGCTGAGCAATATAAGTGCTCAGGCGGCGCAAGCGCTGGACGCGATCATATTGGCTGCCCAGTTTGTTGTGATAGACGCTTTGATGCAGACTGTCGACCCGGTCTAGCAATGATTGTTGGCGGTCTGTCTCATAGAAGAAGCGGGCATCTGCGAGGCGCGGGCGCACCACGCGCTCGTTGCCCTCGATGATGTTGGCGGGGTCATCGAGCTGCATGTTGCTGACAATCAAGAAACGATGCGTGAGCTGTTTGGTGTTGGCATCAAAGAGGGGGAAGTAACGTTGATGCAAGCGCATGGCCAAAATCAGACACTCTGCGGGCACCTCGAGGAACTCAGGGTCAAAGCTACCCACATAAACAGTGGGGTGCTCGACTAATGCGGTCACCTCGTCCAACAGGGCCTCGACCTCGGGATCCTGTGGATCAGGGCTAAGTACAGCACCATGCTCGGCACACAGCGCATTGAGTTGCTCTGCAATTTGTGCCCTGCGCAAGGCAAAAGAAGCCACCACCCGACCCTGATCGAGCAGGGTGGAGGCGTAGTCTTGGGCATGTTCAAAACGGACGGGCTCGGTGGCCATAAAACGATGACCCTGGGTTTCTTGGCCGGCAGTTAATCCTAGAACGGCAGCATCCAATGGTTGATCCCCCCATAGGACGACCAAGCCATGTGCAGGGCGCACAAAGCGCACACTGGTTTGTCCATCGGCGAGCTGATAGCGCATGACCTTGGGAATGGGCAGGTGATTCAGACTGTACTCTATAGCCTCTTGGACAGTGTCCTTGAGGGTGGCACCTGCTGCACTGCCCACCGCAAAGAGAAACTCTTGTTTGCCGTGCGCCTCGCGGACCAAGTCATCGAGTTGTAAATGGTCCAGCCCTTTGGAGGCGAGGCGTTTTTTCAGCGGCTCAGTCATTTGGCCGGCATCATCAATACCGACTTGTACAGGCATCAACCTTTCTTTGAAATCTTGATCGGGGGCTTGTGCAGGGACGTCATGAATTAACACTGCCAGACGACGTGGCGTGGCATAGGTGTCAAACTGTGGTTGTGTGCCGAGCAGGTGTTTTTGCTGCAAGACATGGACAATCCCTTGGGCAAAGGCCTGGCCCAGCTTGGGTAATGCCTTTGGGGGGAGCTCCTCGGTGAGCAGTTCAATCAATAGGGGTTCAGTATGATCAGTAGACTGGGCGTGATGCATTAGACCGTCTCCGCAGAAGTTGAGTGCAACAAAGGAAAGCCAAGCGCTTTGCGAGAATCATAATAGGCTTGTGCGACCGCACGAGACAACGCACGGATACGTCCAATGTAAGCAGCACGTTCGGTCACACTAATGGCACCGCGGGCGTCTAGTAAATTAAAAGTATGGGCAGCTTTTAAGGTCTGCTCATAAGCCGGTAAAGGCAAGGGGATTTCGAGCAGTCGTTGGGCCTCATGCTCGTGATTAGCAAAGTGCTTAAAGAGCATGTCGGTATCTGCATACTCAAAGTTAAATTTGGATTGCTCGACCTCGTTTTGATGGAAAACATCACGGTAGTAGATGTTTTTGCCATCGGGTGTGCGGGTCCAGACCAGGTCATAAACGCTTTCTACTCGCTGTAGGTACATGGCCAAACGCTCTAGACCGTAGGTAATCTCACCGGTCGCCGGGACACAATCGAGGCCCCCCACCTGTTGAAAATAGGTAAATTGGGTGATTTCCATGCCGTTGAGCCAGATTTCCCACCCGAGGCCCCAAGCCCCCAAGGTAGGGTTTTCCCAGTCATCCTCAACAAAGCGGATGTCATGCTCTTGTGCATTGATGCCCAAAGCAGTCAAAGAATCAAGATAAACATCCACCATATCGCGTGGGGCCGGTTTCAGCACGACCTGGTATTGATAATAGTGTTGCAAGCGATTGGGATTGTCGCCATAGCGTCCATCGGCAGGACGGCGTGAAGGCTGGACATAGGCGGCATGCCAAGGCTCAGGGCCGATGGCGCGCAAAAAGGTCGCTGTGTGCGAGGTGCCAGCGCCTACCTCCATGTCATAGGGCTGTAGCAGCGTACAACCATGTTTGTCCCAGTACTGATGAAGTTTTAAAGTGATTTCCTGAAAGGTGAGCATTGTCTCGCCAAAATTTAGCAGATAAAAACACCCATTTTAGCAGAAATAATGAGTGTTCCCGCGAATTCAGTCACGACTTTAGAGGTATCATTAAAAAATGGATGAGTAGTTTCAAAAGGGTTTTTTATGAAAACAACGATTATTAAGGCAGAAGATTTAATTCAATCCATCGCGGATGCAGTGCAATACATCAGCTATTACCATCCCACTGACTTTATTGAACACTTGAGTCAGGCATACGACCGTGAGGAAAGTCCCGCGGCCCGAGATGCCTTAGCACAAATTTTGAGCAATTCACGGATGAGCGCTTTTGGTCATCGCCCCATGTGTCAGGATACGGGGGTGGTCAATATTTTTATGGAAATTGGCATGGGCGTGCGCTTTGACAGTGACTTGAGTTTGCAAGCGCTGTGTGATGAGGGGGTGCGCCAGGGCTATCTCAATGCAGATAATCCCCTGCGTGCTTCAGTGGTTGCGGATCCTATCTTTGAGCGCAAAAACACGCGTGACAATACCCCCTGTATGTTGCAAATCAGTTTGGTGCCGGGGCATCAGGTACATTTACATGTGTCTGCCAAAGGTGGAGGCTCTGAAAATAAAGCACATTTTGCCATGCTCAATCCCAGCGATTCACTGGTTGATTGGGTACTCGAAACCGTGCCTCAGATGGGGGCGGGTTGGTGTCCGCCGGGGATTTTAGGAATTGGGGTAGGGGGGTCTGCCGATAAGGCCATGCTGCTGGCCAAAGAGTCCTTATCTGAGCCGTTGGATATGTTGGATTTATTGGCAAAAGGCCCTCAAAGCAAACTAGATGAGCTACGTCTGCATCTGTATGAGCGCATTAATGCTTTGGGGATTGGGGCCCAAGGACTCGGCGGGTTGAGTACGGTACTGGACGTTAAAATAAAAACATTCCCAACACATGCGGCATCCAAGCCTGTGGCGTTGATTCCAAACTGCGCAGCCACCCGTCATGTGGAATTTGTATTAGATGGGACAGGGCCTGTTGAGCTCACCCCACCAGCGCCCGAGACATGGCCCGATGTAGAGTGGGCTCCCGATGAGCAAAAATCACAGCGCGTTAATCTTGATGAGCTCACCCCTGAGCAGGTGGCGCAGTGGCAGCCCGGGCAAACGTTACTGCTGTCAGGGCGCTTATTGACGGGGCGTGATGCGGCCCATAAACGGATTCAGCAAATGCTCGCCAACGGCGAACCATTGCCGGTGGATTTTACCAACAGGGTGATTTACTACGTCGGGCCTGTTGACCCTGTGGGCGATGAGGCGGTGGGGCCTGCTGGGCCCACCACAGCCACACGGATGGATGCATTTACCGAAATGATGTTGGGTGAGACCGGGTTGATTGCAATGATTGGCAAAGCAGAGCGCGGTCCCCAAACGGTAGAGACTATCAAAAAGCATCAGTCAGCTTATTTGATTGCGGTCGGCGGGGCTGCCTATCTGGTCTCCAAGGCCATCCGTAAAGCGCGTGTGGTGGCCTTTGAGGATTTGGGGATGGAGGCCATTTACGAGTTTGAGGTCCACGACATGCCTGTGACCGTCGCCGTTGATGGGCGTGGCGAGTCGGTGCATGTGAGCGGACCTGCGCAATGGCGTAAAGAAACTCCAGACCTCCCGATTATGCCCGTTTAAGCTTGGGCAATAGGTCCTTAGTACAGATGCTGGCCGCCGTTGACGGGCATATTGGCACCGGTAATAAAGGCGGCCGCATCGCTGACTAAAAAGCCGACCATGGCTGCGATTTCCTCAGGTTTACCCAGTCGGCCCATGGGGATTTCCGTGAGGATGTGTTGCTCAAGCGTTTCCTGAGGGACCTCTGCCACCATAGGAGAGTCAATATAGCCAGGGGAAACGGCATTGACCGTGATCCCTTTGCGGGCGGTTTCCAAGGCTAGGGCTTTGGTAAACCCGTAAATCCCTGATTTAGCAGCTGAATAGTTGGTTTGCCCAAAAGCGCCTTTGCTGCCATTGACCGATGAAATGTTCACAATACGGCCCCAGCCCTTTTCCAGCATGGGCTCAAGCAGGGGTTGGGTCATGTTAAACATCGAGTCAAGGTTGGTGCGTAGCACCTCTTGCCA
>JAJYTK010000099.1 GCA_021793095.1 Pseudomonadota bacterium | reverse complement strand
CCGGGATCAAGCGCTCGCCCTTTTTATCCAAGCGGACCAAAATGGGCATATCCGTATATTTGCGGCAGTAGTCAGCAAAATAAGGCGCTTGTCGATTTAAATGGTACTCCCTCAAAATCACATGACCAAAAGCCATTCCCAAAGCAGAATCAGTCCCCTGCTTAGGATTTAACCAAATATCAGCAAATTTGGCTGCCTCTGAATAGTCCGGGCATATCACCGCACTTTTGGTGCCTTTGTAACGTGCCTCGGTATAAAAGTGAGCATCCGGAGTACGGGTCTGTGGAACGTTAGACCCCCATATCAAGAGATAATTTGAGTTGTACCAGTCAGCGGACTCTGGCACGTCAGTCTGCTCGCCCCATGTTTGTGGGCTAGAAGGCGGCAAATCGCAATACCAGTCGTAAAAGGACATACAGGTACCGCCGATCAACGATAGGTAGCGCGTGCCTGCAGCATAAGAGATCATGGACATGGCCGGAATCGGCGAAAACCCAAACACGCGGTCTGGACCGTACTTACGAACGGTGTACACATTGGCTGTTGCAATGATTTCAGTCACCTCGTCCCAGCTGGCCCGCACAAAGCCCCCTCGGCCACGTGTACGGGTATAGCTTTCGCGCGCTGCGGGATCATTCTGAATGCTCTCCCAAGCCTCAAGTGGCGCCATTGTTTTACGTCTTTCCCGCCATAGGCGCATCAAACGGCCGCGTACCAACGGTGTTTTGACTCGGTTAGCACTGTAAATATACCAACTATAAGATGCACCACGAGGACACCCACGGGGTTCATGGTTTGGGAGATCGGGGCGCGTACGCGGATAATCTGTCTGCTGCACCTCCCAAGTCACAATGCCAGATTTGACATAGATCTTCCAAGAACAAGACCCTGTGCAGTTGACACCGTGCGTCGACCGCACCTCTTTGTCATGCTGCCAGCGGTGACGGTAGACATCTTCCCAATCGCGATCTTCGATGGTCGTCTCTCCATGCCCATCTGAAAATGTGTTTTTGCGAAGGGTTCCGAAGAAATTTAATCGATCCAAAAGTTGGCTCATACAGCCTCCCTTTTACAGTGTGTAACGGCATCCACCGATGCGTGGATTTAGCGCACTTAACTACATCAAAACTTTTATTCAAAAAATAAATTCAGCTACAACCCAAATTAGAAAAAAATCTATTTAAGCGATAATTTTTTAATCTCTTATTTTTACAAATAAGAATATAAAACGCCTTAATTAATTTAAAAAAATCTAGGTAAGCCGTAGCCGCGGGCTTAGAGCCCGGCGGCTAAGATGCAGATTTAACAAAGGTTTCAGTAATTGTTGCATATATTATGCGTCTTAATCAATTAAAACTTGAAGAAAATCTTATTTTAATAAAGACCAAATAAGTTCTAATTAAGCAGTTAAATTTAATCCGAACCAATTTGGTTCTATTAATTTTTCATATTTCATTTTCATAATTAAAAGTCCTTGGTTTATGAAATTAAACTGTCTATTTCGAAGCACTTAAACCACCCGCTACAGGCGAATCTGCACTGTCCGTCTTTTGACGCTCAATGGCGTAAAGCATCCCACCTTTGCGTGTGTAATAAAACCAAGTGATGAATAAACACAGCGCGTAAAAGGCGATGAAGGCCCACAGTGCGGCTTGCGCATTTCCTGTCAAACCGATGGAGGTACCAAAAGCCTTGGGAATAAAGAACCCACCGTAGGCACCGACTGCACTGGTAAATGCAATGATGGCTGCAGATTCGCGCTCGGCCTGCTGGCGCTGCTGATCTGCATTTTGCCCTGAGAATATGCGTGCAACCTCTTTGCGCATGATGACGGGGATCATCTGGAAGGTGGAAGCATTACCCACACCAGTAAAGAAGAACATCAGCATAAAGCCCAGGAAAAAGACGATGAATACCTGTGTTTGCAAGGACCAAATCACAAGTAACACCGAGGCAATCATGCCAACGAATACCCAAAATGTGACACGACCACCACCCACTCGATCGGATAGCCAGCCAGTCCCCGCACGGCTTAGCGCACCCACCAAGGGACCCAAAAATACAAATTTAAGGATATTGATATCTGGGAAAGCCAAGCGTGCCAGCAGCGGGAAACCTGCCGAATAACCAATAAAGCTGCCAAAGGTCCCCACGTAAAGTACGCACATGATCCAGTTATGGGCGCGCCCAAAAATCACGGCCTGCTCTTTAAAGCTAGATTTTGCGTCGGCAATGTCGTCCATGCCTACCCAGGCGGCGATGGTTGAAGCAATCACCAGTGGCACCCAAATAAACCCAGCATTTTGGATCCAAAGCTTTTCACCGTCACTCAGTATTTGCGGCTCACCACCAATGGCACCAAACACACCCGCGGTAATGACGAGGGGCACCAAAAACTGCATGACAGACACCCCTAAATTGCCTAGCCCAGCATTCAGTGCCAATGCGTTACCCTTTTCCTTGCGCGGGAAGAAGAAACTGATGTTGGCCATGGAAGAAGCAAAATTTGCCCCACCTAAGCCACATAACAACGCTAATACAGCAAATATCAAGTAAGGAGTATTAGGATCTTGGACGGCATAACCTATCCCTAAGGCAGGAATTAATAGGGAGCCGGTTGAAATTGTGGTCCAAAGGCGACCCCCGAAAATAGGCACCACAAAGCTATAAAAAATGCGTAAAGTGGCCCCCGATAAAGCCGGTAAGGCAGCTAACCAAAAGAGCTGATCTTGAGAAAAATCAAATCCTATGGCTGGCAGCTGTGCGACCACCACAGACCACACCATCCATACAGCAAAGGCCAGTAACAGCGCAGGAATAGATATCCATAAATTTCGCTTTGCAATCCGCCGTCCCTTTTGCTCCCAGAAGGTGGGATCCTCTGGATTCCAGTCCTGAATGCCGCGCGGCATTGAGGTGGTTTTGGGATCGTGTATATCCTTGAGCTCGGGCAAGGATGGCAAACTGTCTAATTCTTGACCATGTGCTCTACGCTCCATTGCACGGATTGCAAAATGCATCCAAAGCAAGGACACCGCCACAATGAGGAACATCAGTGCAAAAGCCGCGGTCCAGATGCCCGTGATCTCGAGCAATGCCCCAAAAACGATGGGAAGCACAAAACCGCCCAAACCACCGATCATACCGACCAAGCCCCCTACGGCCCCCACGTGATTAGGGTAGTAAACGGGGATATGCCGATACACCGCTGCCTTACCCAGACTCATGAAAAAGCCGAGTGCAAACATTGTGATGACAAAGGGCCACAGTCCCATGCTGGTAGAAAAAGAAATTGGCCCACGAATCCCGTGAATGGTGTAGTCGGTGGGTGGATAAGAGAGCATGAAAAGGAAGAGCAGGGAAAACCCAAAGGTCCAGTACATGACCGCACGGGCTCCGAATCGATCGGATAACACCCCACCGTACATACGAAAGACACTGGCGGACAAGCTAAAGCTAGCAGCCGCAATCCCCGCAACGCGGACATCAACGTCATAAACCTGCACTAAATAATTAGGCAGCCACAACGCCAGCGCTACAAAGCCACCAAAAACGTAGAAGTAATACAGTGAAAAACGCCAGGCTTGTAATTGTTTTAGAGGCGCAAACTGCTCGGCCAGTGGTGGCGCTTTGACGCCTTGGGCCTTGCGGCGGGCAAAATCGGGATCATCTTTGGCAAATACATAAAACAGCACGCCCATGATGATAATGGCCCATGCCCAAATGTTAGCCACTAATTTCCATCCGCCCAGTAACATGACAAAGGGGGCCACAAAGGTAGTCAATGCTGCACCCACATTGCCCATGCCAAAGATACCTAAGGCTGTGCCTTGGCGAGCTTGAGGAAACCACTTTGATACGTAGGCCACGCCAATAATAAAAGACCCACCGGCTAAGCCCACCCCAAGCGCGGCGAGCAAAAAAGTAAAATAACTATGGGCATAAATTAGCCCTAGTGTCGCAATACCCGTCAAGATCATCTGAATGGCAAAAACCAAACGGCCACCGTAGCGTTCAGTCCATACTCCTAGCACGATACGGATGATAGAGCCAGTCAGCACGGGCGTAGCGATTAACACCCCATACTCAAACTCACTGAGATTGAGCTCTTGGCGGATTTCAATCCCTATGATTGAAAAAATAGTCCAAACAGCAAAGCACAAGGTAAAAGCAATAGTGCTCAGCCATAGCATGCGATTGGATAATTGCTGCGCAGATTTATCTGCACGGGCGGATGTAGGAGCCATATAGCCTCGATGTCCACCTCCGTCCTGTTAATACAGGCTTAAGCGAACACCCCGTAAGCGGTTAAACATCATTTCTGCTGAAAATCAACATTACTCCGCAGAACCAAAGGTGCATATGATGTAAACCTTATCAGGCTCTCTCTAAAAACACAGCATTTAAATGCCAAATCTCAACCAAACTTGATGCGAATCAAATAAACACGCTTTAGGTCTTGCTTAATAAAGATTTACTTCAGGCTTAAACTTTATCGATGGTACTGTTTCGTATTATTTGAACCGCCTGTTATTATTTTAGAGTTCCTTTGGATCTGCTTTTTACATCAATTACTTATCATCAAAAAATGATTTATCTCTTAGTTGCCGTCGCTGCCTTCATGTTCGGGATGTACAACGTATTTATCAAGCTCTCATCGTCCCATATAGAAGCTGTACTTGGCGCGGTAGTTTTGCAATTTGTTGCGGCATTTATAGGGCTGGCTCTTCTAATTTATATGAAATTTAGTGGTGCCAATATCTTTAGCACTCCAAAAGGGATTTCACTGGCTGTTGGAGCTGGAATCGCAATTGGCTTGGTAGAAATCCTCACATTTTTTATTTTTGGGCGCGGATTAGAGGTGGCCGTCGGTAATCCACTCATTATTGGCGGCTCACTCATTGTCACT
>JAJYTK010000098.1 GCA_021793095.1 Pseudomonadota bacterium | reverse complement strand
GTTTGAACGGACTAAACCGCACGTCAACGTTGGCACCATTGGTCACGTTGACCACGGTAAAACAACCCTAACAGCAGCGATCTGCACAGTATTGTCTAACGAGTACGGTGGCGAGGCCCGCAACTATGCTCAGATTGATGCAGCTCCTGAGGAAAAAGCACGCGGTATTACCATTTCGACGTCTCACGTTGAGTACGAGACGCCCGATCGTCACTACGCACACGTTGACTGCCCTGGTCACGCTGACTACGTCAAGAACATGATCACCGGTGCCGCTCAGATGGACGGTGCGATTCTGGTGGTCTCGGCTGCAGATGGCCCCATGCCTCAGACCCGTGAGCACATTTTGCTCAGCCGTCAGGTCGGTGTGCCTTACATTGTTGTGTTTTTGAACAAGGCCGACATGGTTGACGACGAAGAGCTGCTCGAGTTGGTCGAGATGGAGGTTCGCGAGCTGTTGTCCAGCTACGACTTCCCCGGCGATGACACCCCAATTGTTACGGGTTCTGCCAAGCTGGCTCTGGATGGCGACGATGGCCCATTGGGCAAGCAGGCCATTCTGGATCTGGCCAAGGCCATGGACGAGTACATCCCCACGCCTGAGCGCGCGGTAGATGGTACGTTCTTGATGCCTGTAGAGGACGTGTTCTCTATTTCTGGTCGTGGTACAGTGGTGACCGGTCGTGTCGAGCGCGGTATTATTCGTGTGGGCGATGAGATTGAGATTGTGGGTATTCGTCCCACCATCAAGTCCACCTGCACGGGTGTAGAGATGTTCCGCAAGCTGCTTGACGAAGGTCAGGCGGGTGATAACGTGGGTGTGTTGCTGCGTGGTACCAAGCGTGAAGACGTTGAGCGTGGTCAGGTATTGGCTGCTCCCGGTTCCATTACGCCCCACACGGACTTCAGCGCCGAGGTGTACATTCTTTCCAAAGAGGAAGGGGGTCGTCACACGCCATTCTTTAATGGCTATCGTCCTCAGTTTTACTTCCGTACGACTGACGTGACGGGTGATATTCAGCTTCCCGAAGACAAAGAGATGGTCCTGCCTGGTGATAACGTAGCGATGACGGTCTCGTTGATTGCTCCGATTGCCATGGAAGAGGGTCTGCGCTTTGCGATTCGCGAAGGTGGGCGTACCGTCGGTGCCGGTGTGGTCTCCAAGATTATCAAATAATTGACAATGAGCAGAAAAGAGGGTAGTATTTATCTTTTCTGCTTAATTGCTTTTGCTGCACGCGTTTAATTGGGCGCTATTGCCTGGTTAAGATTAGAGGGCAACGTATTGGTTGTCGATAGCTATCGGTATTGTAGATTGGCTATTTCGATACAATAAATGCGCGCTTTCTTGTTGTCTTGGTCTTAGGTGTTTTTGGCAGGTGAACGCCACTAAAAAATGCCACTGCAGCATTGTTCTAGAGTAGGGGTATAGCTCAATTGGCAGAGCGTCGGTCTCCAAAACCGAAGGCTGAGGGTTCGATTCCTTCTACCCCTGCCACTACAGTCTTTGCCACTTAGTCGTGGTCCATCACAGCATCGCAATATGTCTAAAACCAACGTGCAAACCGCTAATCGGGGCGCAGATCGCTTCAAGTTATCCCTAGCGGTGGTGGTCGTTCTGGCAGGAATTATCGCCTATTCATATTTTGAATATCAACCCACTTATCTACGAGTTGGGTTTTTTGTCGTTTCTCTAATCATCGCTGCCTTTGTTGCTTGGACCAGTGAGTCCGGCAAGCGTTTTGTTGGCTTTGCTCGCGATTCTTATACCGAGGTGCGCCGAGTGCACTGGCCATTACGCAAAGAGGCCACACAGATGACAGGCATTGTTTTTGCCTTTGTGGTGGTGATGGCGCTGTTGCTGTGGTTGATAGATAAAGGGCTAGAGTGGATCATTTATGGCCTATTTTTAGGCTGGAAATAAAGGACACCCATGAGCAAACGCTGGTATGTCGTCCACGTCTATTCCGGTATGGAAAAGAGCGTGAAAAGAGCCTTGTTAGAGCGCATCGAGTATTCCGAGCTTGAGCATGCGTTTGGTCGTATCCTGATTCCCTCCGAAGAGGTGATCGAGGTCAAGGACGGCAAGCGTTCCATTTCCGAACGACGCATCTTCCCTGGTTATGTGCTGGTAGAGATGGATCTGACCGATGAGAGCTGGCATTTAGTGCGCAGCACGAATCGGGTGACTGGTTTTTTAGGGGGATCGGGCAGTCGTCCCACACCGATTTCTCAGCGTGAGGTTGACGAGATACTCTCCCGCATGGAAGAGGGCGGTGAGAAACCACGTCCAAAAGTTTTGTTCGAGATTGGCGAAATGGTTCGCGTCAAAGAAGGGCCTTTTGCCGATTTCAATGGAAATGTCGAGGAAGTGAACTACGAGAAAAACAAGGTTCGCGTTTCTGTCACTATTTTTGGCCGCTCAACACCTGTTGAGCTGGACTTTGATCAGGTCGATAAGACCTAGTTTGTTAATCACCCCGGGGAGTCCGTTTTAATAACGGACGCGATACCCGCAAGGAGTTCGTTATGGCGAAGAAAATCGTCGGCTATATTCGACTACAAGTGCCTGCTGGCAAGGCAAACCCCTCACCACCGATTGGCCCCGCATTAGGTCAACGTGGTTTAAATATTATGGAGTTCTGCAAGGCTTTTAACGCTCAGACTCAAAACCTCGAGCCCGGGTTGCCGATTCCCACCATTATTACGGCTTATGCTGACAAAAGCTTTACTTTTGTCATGAAGACCCCACCTGCCACGATCCTGATTAAAAAGGCTCTTGGCATTGATACGGCGTCTTCTAATCCCAACGTGACCAAGGTAGGTACCTTGACACGTGCCCAGGCTGAGGAAATTGCCAAAACTAAAGAACCCGATTTAACTGCTGCCGATATGGAAGCTGCACTGCGCACGATCGCAGGTACCGCACGCAGTATGGGTGTTAATGTGGAGGGGTTCTAAGATGGCAAAGAAATTATCCAAACGCGCCGCCGCTATTGCTGAGAAAATTGATAGCGAAAAGCTGTATCCCTTGCAAGAGGCCTTGGGCCTGATCAAGGAAACCGCCACCGCTAAGTTTGATGAGTCCATCGATGTGGCCATTCAGCTGGGTGTTGATGCACGTAAATCCGACCAATTGGTTCGTGGTTCTGTGGTGCTGCCCCAGGGTACCGGTAAAGACGTCCGTGTGGCTGTATTTGCCCAGGATGACAAAGCCGACGAGGCACGCGAAGCAGGCGCTGATATTGTGGGTATGGATGATTTGGCCGAGGAAATCCGCCAAGGTCGCTTAGACTTTGACGTGGTGATTGCCTCTCCAGACGCCATGCGTGTAGTCGGTGCTTTGGGTCAGATTTTAGGCCCCCGCGGTTTAATGCCCAACCCACGTGTGGGTACCGTGACTCCTGATATTGCGACGGCAGTTAAAAACGCCAAAGCAGGTCAGATCCAGTACCGTACGGATCGTTCCGGTATTATTCATGCCCCCATTGGTCGTGCTTCTTTCGAGCTCGATCAACTCGAGGAAAATTTTAAAGCCTTGCTAGATGCACTTAACAAGGCACGTCCTACTGCAGCACGCGGAGCTTATCTGCGCAAGATCGCCCTGTCTTCCACCATGGGGGGTTCTGCGCGCGTAGACATTAGCTCTGTAGCGTAGGGTTTATTTAAGAACTTTGGGCTGCGGTGTTGATTCTGACACCGCTGCTGTCAAAGACCGTTGGAGCAGTTCGCTGCTTAATCGCGAGGTCAAATTTTATTTTTGACTTCAAATCCATCGTAGACGGCGCCCATGGCCGATGATTTCAGTCTTTTTTAGCCAGAAACTCGACCAGGTGCGCCGCATTCGGTAGATGCAAAAGATGTTTTGCATTCGATTGCATCCTAACAGGAGAGTTCAACCGTGAGTCTCATTCGTCAAGAAAAAGCGAAAGTTATTGCCGAGGTCACCTCTCAGCTCGAGAAGGCCCAGACAGTAGTGATCGCTGAGTATCGTGGTTTGGACGTTGCCTCCGCTACCGTATTGCGCAAAAAAGCGCGTGAGTCTGGCGTCTACCTACGTGTGTTGAAAAACACCTTGGTACGTCGTGCAATTGGTGAATCTGTTTTTGGTGAGCTCGAAGGCCACTTGGTGGGTCCTTTGATGTACGCCATTAGCGAAGACCCCGTTGCACCGGCGAAATTGTTTGCCGACTTTGCTAAAGAAAACAAAGGCATCACGATTAAAGCCGGTGCAATGCCCGGCAGCCTGCTTGATGCTGAGGGTGTAAAGGCTTTGGCCGATATGCCTTCTCGCGACGAGCTTATGGCAAAGTTGCTTGGCACACTACAAGCGCCCATCACGCAATTTGTGCGTACGCTTAACGAGGTACCCACTAAGTTTGTACGTGCTCTTAGCGCTGTTCAAGAGCAAAAAGAAAACGCTTAGTCGGTACTTAACGATTTATCACTCGTTAAGACGGACAACGAAACAAACCCTGGTAAATTTTTTTCCAAATTGGAGTATTTAAAATGGCTACAAAAGATGAAATCCTCGAAGCCGTCGCTAACATGAGCGTGCTCGAGCTGTCCGAGTTGATCAAGGAAATGGAAGACAAGTTCGGCGTTTCCGCCGCTGCAGCTGCCGTTGCAGTTGCTGCTCCCGGTGCTGGTGGCGCTGGTGGTGGTGCCGCTGAAGAAGAAAAGACCGAGTTCACCATTCACTTGGCTAGCGCCGGTGAAAAGAAAGTTGCTGTGATTAAAGCAGTACGTGAAATTACCGGTCTGGGTCTGAAAGACGCCAAAGATCTCGTCGACAGCGCTCCTAAGGACATCAAAGAAGATGTTTCCAAGGACGAAGCCGAAGAGGCCAAGACAAAACTCGAGGAAGCAGGCGCTACCGTCGAGCTCAAATAAGTCTTATTGCCCCGAAAGTCCTGACTT
>JAJYTK010000097.1 GCA_021793095.1 Pseudomonadota bacterium | reverse complement strand
AAATAGCAAAAAGCAAAAGGCAAAAAAATAGGCCGGTAACAACCGGCCTATGGGTATTTGGTAGGCAGTACTGGATTCGAACCAGCGACCTCTACGATGTCAACGTAGCGCTCTAACCAGCTGAGCTAACCGCCTAGAGATTGGTAATATAGCAAAAAGAAATTTAAAGGGCAACACACGAATTTCAGGCGTCTCTTATATGTTGCAGATTAGCCCATTGGATTGATTTTGGGCTTGCCATTGTTTGGGTCTATAGATTTTTGCTGCGCACAATGGTCGAGGCTGCTATAATAAACGCTATATGATCAATCAATTGGAATTACCTACACACATGGTGTTAGCAGTGACAGATACGCGAACTACTAGCCGCTAGATCAACTTAAAATGCCGCTAGGTGTGATTTCGCGCATACATTATGTGATGCTTCAGATTAAATACCATTGACGCGGCCTCAGAGCCGCGTTTTTAGTTTGGAAATAGAGAATGGTTCAAATTACTTTACCTGATGGTTCTACACGCTCTTTTAGTGGCCCCGTAACGGTTGCTGAGGTTGCCGAATCCATTGGGCCCGGCTTAGCCCGTGCAGCACTGGCAGGGCGTATTGTTAAAGATGATGGCAAGCATCTGGTAGACACCAGCTATGTGATTAATGATGATGCGACAGTAGAGATCGTCACTGCCAAAGATAAAGACGGCCTTGAGGTATTACGCCACTCCACGGCGCACTTGATGGCCTATGCCGTCAAAGAGTTATTCCCAGAGGCTCAGGTCACTATTGGGCCGGTGATTGATAATGGCTTTTACTATGACTTTGCCTATGAGCGCCCATTTACCCCAGAGGATCTTGAGGCCATTGAAAAGAAAATGGCTGAGATCGCTCGACGCGATGAAAAAGTAGAGCGCGAGGTATGGGATAGAGACAAGGCCGTAGAACTATTCCGCGAGATGGGCGAAGATTACAAGGCTGAAATTATTGCCTCCATTCCTGCTGAGGAGCCCATCACTCTGTATCGCGAGGGGGATTTTATTGATCTCTGTCGTGGTCCGCACGTGCCTTCCACTGGCAAGCTCAAGGTTTTTAAACTCATGCATGTTGCTGGGGCTTTCTGGCGGGGTGACAGTGACAACGAAATGCTACAGCGCATTTATGGTACTGCTTGGGCCACCAAAGAAGAGCAAGATGCCTATTTGCACATGCTCGAAGAGGCTGAGAAACGAGATCACCGACGCCTAGGTAGAGAGCTCAAACTGTTTCACTTTAGTGAGCAAGCGCCAGGTTTGGTCTACTGGCATCCGCGCGGCTGGGTGATCTGGCAGCAGGTCGAGCAATATATGCGTCGCCTCTATCAAGAGGGCGGCTACCAAGAGGTACGCGCCCCACAGATTTTAGATTTAGAGCTGTGGAAGCAAACAGGCCATTGGGATAATTATGCCGAAAATATGTTCGTGACCGAGTCTGAAAAGCGCGTTTATGGGCTCAAGCCTATGAACTGCCCGGGTCATGTGCAGATCTTTAACCAAGGCTTGCATTCTTATCGAGAGCTGCCTATCCGATATGGTGAGTTTGGTTCTTGCCATCGCAACGAACCCTCTGGCTCGCTACATGGCTTGCTACGTGTGCGTGGGTTTACTCAGGATGATGGCCATATCTTTTGCACCGAAGATCAGCTGTTAGACGAGTGCAAAGCTTTTACCCGACTCTTGCAAAAAGTGTATGCCGAGTTTGGGTTTGAGGAAATTCTTTACAAGATTGCCACCCGCCCAGACAAGAGAATAGGCTCAGAGGCTGTTTGGGACAAGGCCGAGCAGGCATTAATGGATAGCTTGCACGAAACAGGCTGTGAGTTTGAAATTGCCGAAGGCGAGGGGGCCTTTTATGGGCCAAAAATTGAATACACCCTCAAAGATGCTATTGGTCGTGAGTGGCAGTGCGGTACCATCCAGGTAGATTTTTCGATGCCTCAACGTTTAGGTGCTGAATATGTCGATGCTGATGACCAGCGTCGTACCCCTGTGATGGTGCATCGGGCGATTTTAGGTTCTTTCGAGCGCTTTATTGGCATGCTGATCGAGCATTATGCCGGTGCCTTACCAGTATGGCTGTCGCCCGAACACGCGGTTGTTTGCTGCATATCAGAAAGTTCTGCTGAATATGCCCAAAGTGTTGCTGATACTCTACGTGAGAGAGGCTTTAGGGTTATTAGCGATTTGCGCGGTGAAAAAATCACTCGTAAAATCCGTGAGCATAGTATGCAAAAGCTCCCTTATATACTGGTTGTTGGGGACAAGGAAAAAGATGCCGGCGCCGTTGCCGTGCGTGCACGTGGGGGTCGTGATCTAGGGGTAATGCCAGTAGATCAATTTGCCCAGCACTTGCAAAATGATATCGATCAGCGCAAATGATTGCTGATAGTATCTAATTTGATCAATTAACTTAGGAGTTCTAGACATCGCAACTGATAGAAAACATCGCATTAATGGGGAAATTCGTGCTCAAGAGGTTCGTCTCATTGATGTAGACGGCGAACAGATAGGGATTAAAAAGCTGAGCGAAGCGCTCGCTTTGGCCGAAGAGCATGCAATTGATCTCGTCGAGATCGCACCGCAAGCTAAGCCGCCTGTCTGCCGTTTGATGGACTACGGAAAATTCCGTTACCAAGAGCAAAAGCGTCTTCAAGAAGCGCGCGCCAAGCAAAAAGTCGTGCAGGTCAAAGAGGTCAAATTCAGACCTGCTACCGATGAGGGTGACTTTAATGTCAAGCTGCGCAACGTGCGTCGTTTTATTGGCGACGGAGACAAGGTAAAAGTCTCTTTGCGATTCAGAGGGCGCGAAATGGCACACCAAGATCTCGGCATGCGGGTACTCGAACGTGTTCGCGATGAGGTCGAAGAGATCGCTCAGGTAGAGTCGATGCCCAAATTAGAAGGGCGGCAAATGATAATGGTGCTCGCCCCAAGAACAAAATAATCCAGATTTAGTTTTAGCCCCACTTTAGTTGTCTAGAGTGGGGCTAATTTCAGGAAACTATATGCATATATTGTTCATCATTGATCCTTTGGAAAGTCTGGCGGCATATAAGGACACCTCAGTGTCTATGATGCGCGCGCTTATTGCTCGTGGCCATGAAATTAGCGTTTGTGAAATGGCCGATATTTTTGTTCGTGACGAGCAGGTGCTGACCCGTAGTTTAGCTTTGGATATCCCCAGTGATGCTGACTTGCACGGGCACCAATGGTGGCAACCCAGAGGTTCAATTAGCGAGCATGCGCTGAGTGATTACAGTGCGGTCATTATGCGCACCGATCCTCCTTTTGACCTAGAGTATATGTATGCCACGCATTTATTCGATCAGGCTCAGTCTCAGGGCGCGCGGATATTCAATCAAGGCAGTGCGATACGTAATCACCCAGAAAAACTCTCTATTCTTGAGTTTCCCCAATTTACAGCACCTACTTTGGTCAGCCGCCAAATGGCCCATCTGCACGAGTTTTATGACACGCACAAAGATGTCGTCATCAAACCGTTGGATGGGATGGGCGGCGAGCGCGTGTTTCGACTGCGTCCCGGTGAGGTCAATAAAAATGTCATCTTTGAAACGCTCACGCGGCATGAAACTGAAACAGTGATGATTCAGCGTTACATACCGGCCATCGAACAAGGGGATAAACGGGTCATCATTATTAATGGTGAGGTGGTGCCGTACAGTTTGGCGCGGATCCCTTTAGCGGGTGAGACACGTGGCAATCTGGCTGCGGGTGGCCGAGGGGTGGCCCAGCCATTGACTGAAAAAGATCGAGAAATTGCCGAGACTCTGGCCCCCATTCTTTCTGCTCGAGGGCTGTTTGTGGTTGGTTTAGACATCATCGGCGAGCAGTTAACCGAGATAAATGTTACCAGTCCAACTTGTTTTGTTGAAATCGCTGAGCAAACGGATTTTCATGTTCCCAATTTCTTTGCACAGGAATTAGAACGCGTTGTCACTGCCCAATCTTGACCCCTGTCTAGTGTTGATCGCCCACATGCCCATGGCCGCTGCTTTTGAGCAATGCGCAGCGCATGTGCTAGGTGCCTCAGTAATAAGAAAGCGTTTAGTGTGTTTTGATGTAGAGTCTAATGCACATATTGACCATGAGGTGCGGCGAATCAACACCGCGATTTTGGCTCAAGACAAAAACGAGGTGGTGTTGCTGAATGATTTATACGGTGCAACCCCCTATAGGATTGCTCATCGCGTGAGCCAGTCTTTGAAGGATCAAGGAAAACAGGTGTATCTGGTCGCCGGATTGAGTCTGCCGATGCTGCTCAAGGCAATCACCGATGCACCTAATGATGGTTTGGAGGCTTATGTAAAGCGTATTGCCGAAACAGCAGACCGAGGTGCGGTGGTAGAGTAATATAAAAGTATTCAACGATCAGATAGACAATTTTATGGCTTCAATAAATCTTGTAATTACTAATAAGCTCGGGCTGCATGCTCGCGCTGCTGCTAAGTTAACGCAGTTGGCGGCTCAATATAAAAGTGACATTTTTATTGCTCGCGATGAGCAAAAAGTCAACGCTAAAAGCATCATGGGGGTCATGATGCTGGCGGCTGGCCTGGGGGTAGAGGTCACCATTGAAGCACATGGTGACGATGAAGAACAAGCCTTAGAGGCCATTCAAGCTCTTTTTGAAAATAAGTTTGGCGAAGCACAGTAATCATGCCTATGACCTCTACTCCTCGCACCTCTCCATCAACCCAAGATAACGATACAGCACAGTCTGCAGCAATGTTTACCGTGCACGGTGTTGGCGTAGTTGATGGCGTGGCCATTGGCCGAGCAGTTGTGATGGGGACCACAGCACTCGAGGTGCCGCATTACTATATAACGACTGCCGAGATAGAGTCAGAGATTGCACGTTTAAAACAGGCGGTGGCCACC
>JAJYTK010000096.1 GCA_021793095.1 Pseudomonadota bacterium | reverse complement strand
ACACTGGCAACGCCACTAATCCGGGCGTTTCGGCCAGTGTTTCGGTCGCAATGGCCACATCAGCGCGCTCATAGCGCACCATCTGTGCCAAATGCGGCGGGCTGCCCTCAGAAAGGATGAGGTGGACCTTGGGAAAACGCTCGCGAAACTTGGGAATCACCCGAGGCAGTAGGTACCGCGCCTGAGCGTGGGTGCAAGCAATGGTCAGCGTGCCTGAATCATGACGCGCATATTCTGCACTGACCTTTTTGAGGTTCTCTACCTCACTCATGATGCGTTCGATCACTAAAGATACGTCACGACCCGGTTGCGTCAACCCGCGTATGCGCTTGCCATGACGTTCAAAAATCTTGATGCCCAACTCCTCCTCAAGCTCGATAATGGCTTTGGATACGCCGGGCTGAGAGGTATGCAAGGCACGTGCCGCATCGGTTAAATTGTAGTTGCGTCGAATCGCTTCGCGGACAAAGCGAAACTGCTGTAAATTCATAAAAATCTCCTCTTCAAGACGCTATTATAGGTAATAAGAGAGGTATTTCTTATTCCATATTGTTATATGCTTACAGCCTTTGGTCATCCTCAAAAAGCCCACCCAAAAGGCTCAAGTCAGGCTCTGGTCAATGCTTTCAAGCGTGACCCCCCATCTAGGCTCACGCCGAACGAGCAGGTGCATTTTTAGGTGGTTTGGGTTTTTTAACACGTAATCGATGCCACATTAACACCGCCATCAACAACGCAAAAAACAAATGCACTAACCACAAACCCACCTCGAAAGGCAGCACGCCTTTATTAATCCACCCCCGAGAAAGGTTAATCAAATTCATATAAAGCAGCGCAATTAACCCTGCAATCAGTATGTCGCCACCTCTGCCCAGCCGCGGATTGACCACGCCCAGGGGAATGGCCAACAAGGCCAGATTTAAAGCTGCTAGCGGCATGGCCAGCCGCCACATCAAATGAGCCTGCGAACCCTGATCAAACTTATCGATGAGTGAAGGAGTCGGTCGGGCTTTAAGCTGCTGTTCTGCCTGGGAACGAATGGCCTCTGGATCAGTATCCTCATCGCGATTTTCCATCCGCACACCATAGCGCTCAAAACTAAATAACTGCGCATCGCCCTCGCCCGGCGTTAAATCGTAGCGATGCCCATCCCGCAACACCAAAAAGCGATCGCCATTATCGGCAATTTCGGTATACGCACTTTCTGCCGTAATTAAATGATGCCATTCCTCACCGAGCACCCGCACGACGACCTGACCAAGTTCATCCTCATCATCCAGGGGATCTTCACTAAAAAAGACCCGATCACCGCCCTCGGTTTCTATAAACTCCCCCGTGCTGACCTTGCTAAGATCAGAGCGCAATTCATAGCGTTGGTGATATTCAGCGATTTGTCGGTAGGCCCAAGGCGCGCCATATAAAGTGAGCGTAGCAATAATCAACGACAAAGGAATGGCACAATATAATATGGGGCGTATCCAATTGGTCAGAGACAGCCCACTGGAAAACCAGACCACCATCTCAGACTCGCGAAAACTACGGGTCACCGTGGTCAGCACAGCGATAAATAATGACACTGATAAAATGACCGGCAGCGCCGTGATACTGGAAAAAACAGCCAGCCCCAAAACCACCTCAGCACCAATCTGACCACTGGCTGCATCGCCCAGCAAACGCACTATCAACACGCTTAGCCATACAATGATCAGGGTGGACAAGACCACCCCGCCATGGCTTAATATTTCAGAGATTACGCTTCGTCTAAACAAAGACATAGACTACACTCATACAAGACAAAATATAAAAACCATATCACTCATCTGCAAAAAGGATCTTTTTATATGCAACTCAGTACCTTAACCACACCCTCACTCACAGATGTCGAAACTGCTGCCCTAGCGGTAGGGGTCTTTGCTGACCAAGCGCTCAGCTCAGCGGCCCAGACCCTCGATGAGGCTAGCCAGGGTGCGATTAGCGCTGTCCTCGAGAGCGAGTTTAAAGCCAAAGCAAAATCCCATATCGTCCTGCGCAACCTACCCGGTATCGCAGCGCAGCGGGTGGTCCTTGTTGGTTTGGGCAAAAAAGAAAAATATAACACTAAAACCCACTACGAAGCAGAGAATCAATTTGCCAAATACTGCGTGGGGGCCAATTTGGACGATGTAGTGTCCACCCTGGCCAGCATTGACTGCGCTGGCTCGTCCTTGCGTACACGTGCCCGTGCCGCGGCCCAAGCCGTCATTGGCAGTACTTATCGCTACGATGCAACACTCAGCAAAAAGGCTGATCCCATTGCCCTCAATGACTTTAAACTCTGGGCTGCACAAACCCAAGACGCCGAGGCCGAGGCGGGCCTGCGCGAGGGGCATGCCCTAGGCGAGGGGCAAAACTTTGCACGTTTACTCGGTGATCTCCCCCCCAACGTTTGCACCCCCACCTATCTGGGCGAGCAAGCCAAAGCACTGGCCAAAGAGTTCCCCGAGGTGAGTGTTGAGGTGCTCGAGAAAAAACAAATCGAAGCCCTCAAAATGGGTGCCTTTCTATCGGTTGCCAAAGGCTCAGCCCAACCTCCTGTATTTATTGAACTCAAGTACACCCCTGCTGAAAACAGCGATGCCGCACCCATTGTACTGGTTGGCAAGGGGTTGACCTTTGACTCGGGTGGTATTTCTATCAAACCCGCCAATAATATGGACGAAATGAAATACGACATGTGCGGTGCTGCCAGCGTACTGGGTACCTTCCGCGCCATCGCCCGCCATGGCCTCAATCGTCCTGTTATTGGCCTGATTGCCGCCTGCGAAAACATGCCCAGCAGTACTGCCAACAAACCCGGTGATATCGTCACTGCCAAATCCGGTCTGACCATTGAGGTCCTCAATACCGACGCCGAAGGCCGTCTGGTACTTTGTGATGCCCTCACCTACGCCGAGCGCTTTAACCCCGCCGCCGTAGTCAATATGGCCACACTGACCGGGGCATGCGTGGTCGCCCTGGGCCACCACAACAGCGGCTTATTTAGCAACAACGAGCAACTGCAAAACGAGCTACTCGAAGCCGCGCGCGAGGCAAATGACCCCGCGTGGCCCATGCCCATTGATGACACCTACCAAGAACAGCTCAAGTCCAACTTTGCTGACGTCGCCAACATTGGCACCCCTGGTGCAGGCGCCACCACAGCAGCTTGCTTCTTGGCACGTTTTACCGAAAACTACCCTTGGGCTCACCTGGATATCGCCGGCACGGCCTGGGATAGCGGCAGCAACAAAGGGGCCACAGGGCGTCCTGTCCCCCTACTCTTTAGCTACTTGCTAGACCAAAACAGCGCTGACTAACATCACGCTCTAGCCAAACAGTCGAGAGGACTCCATGCGCGTTGATTTTCATTTTGGTGCCCAAAACCGATTTCGCGATAGCTGCTTTATTTTGCAAAAGCATTTCTTTGCGGGAAAACAGTTTTTGGTTTACCTCAGTGACCCACGCGCACTGGCTCATTTTGATCGACTGCTGTGGGGTTTTCAGCCAACGGCCTTTGTACCACATGCCATGGCGGATGCCCCACAGGCGGCACAAGCACCCATTATCTTGTGTCACCAACCCGCCCAACTAGAAACAGCACAACAATGGCTCAACCAACCCTGGGTATTTAATCTGGATAATGAAATAGTCCCCATACAACCTCAGAGCCAACGCATCCTCGAGGTGGTCTCCACCGAGGAACAATGCCGACAACATGCTCGCCAACGCTGGCGCCACTACCAGACACAAGGCTACGACCTACAGGCTCAGGAACTTCGTTCCCGCTCGGCAGTCCAAACTAAATAACCCGCCCCCTCAATGGATTAACAACAGGCTCATCTAGGTGTTTGCCTAGGTTGATTGGCGGGTAAAGATTCAGTTATTCTATAGAGCTGAAACAATTCTAGCTTTTAAGGACACACAATCATGAGTGAATTTCGTTCTAATATCCATGCCACGACGCGCACACAGTCGCAGGTCGCGCGCAATCGGGTATTACGCAACACCTACTGGCTATTAACTCTATCGATGATCCCAACGGTCATCGGTGCCTACTTGGGGCTTAGCCTTAACCTTGGCGCAGCCATGGCCACCAGCCCCGGGATGTCGCTGATCCTGTTTTTTGCCGGTGCCTTTGGGCTCATGTTTTTAGTCGAAAAAAACAAAAACAACAGCATGGGCGTAGTCTTCCTACTCGCCTTTACTTTCTTCATGGGCATTATGCTCTCGCGCTTGCTCGGCTTTGTGCTTGGCTTTCAAAACGGCACACAGCTCATCATGCTCGCCTTTGGCGGCACGGGCGCAGTGTTTTTTGCCATGGCATCGGTTGCCAGCACCACCAAACGCGACTTTAGCCACCTACAACGCTTCCTCTTTACGGGCGTCGTCATCCTGATTGTGGCTGCGGTTGCCAACGTATTTTTACAAATTCCAGCGTTGATGCTGACAGTTTCGGTCTTGGCCATTGCCATCTTTTCGGCCTTCCTGCTCGTTGACTTGCAGCGCATCATCAACGGCGGCGAGACCAACTACATCACCGCCACCCTAGCGTTGTACCTGAGCTTATACAACATCTTTAGCAACCTGCTCGCCCTACTGGGCATCTTTGGGGGCCAAGAGTAAACCCACCATTTCGACGGGTCACTCAAACAGCAGTGACCAACGAGCACAGCTAAACCAAAACGCCCACCTACCCGTGGGCGTTTTTTATGTGCACTCAAAAGCCACCTAACCAGAACCCCCTAGAAGACCAGAAACCCTAGAGGATCAGAAAGCCCAGAAGGCTAGAAAGGCCGGAAAGACTAGAGAGCAGCCAGCTTTACTTAAGAGCGCCGTACCGTCCTCCAAACGCCCTCTGCCACCAAAAACCCAACCGCGATCCAAATCGGGATGTAAGTCCACCATTCCCCGG
>JAJYTK010000095.1 GCA_021793095.1 Pseudomonadota bacterium | reverse complement strand
GATCTAATGGCACGTGATAATTCGGTCAGTGCCTGCACGATCAAAGCAGGCGCAATTGGCATGGATGCTAATACCTCAAAGGCTAAAGGCTGCAAAGCATCCCCCACCAACATGGCCGTTGCCTCATCGTAGGCAACGTGTACCGTTGGCTGACCACGCCGCAACACATCGTCATCCATGCAGGGCAAATCATCATGCACCAACGAGTAGGCATGAATCATCTCGACAGCGGCAGCACAATGATCCACTGCCTTTTGCTGGGCCGCACTGAGCGCTTTCCCCCCTGTGGCGGCCTCAGCCGCTGCATATACCAAAGCGGCACGAATACGCTTGCCCCCGCCAAGTACTGCATAGCGCATCGCCTCATGCAAACGAAGGGGTATCGTTTGGTCAGAAGGCATCAAAGCCTCTAACACCTGTTCAACCTGCGCTGCACGGTGCTCGAGCACCTGTGTCGCGCGCATGGTATCAGTCGTCATTCAATCACCTCTATATTAGCCAACCGCCACTGGGGCCCCCTCATGGGCCACCCACTCACTCCAAGAGCCTGCATACAACGCGGAACCTGTCAGCCCAGCCAACTCCATCGCAAACAAGTTATGACAGGCAGTAATACCTGAGCCACATTGATGCACTATCTGCTGCGGACGCAACGGCCCAATAAAATCAATCCACTCTGCGCGTAATTGCTCGGCGGTTTTAAAACGCCCGTCCGCTTGCAGATTGTGACTGCTGGGTCGATTTAAAGCACCCGGAATATGACCCGCCACAGGATCCAAAGGCTCGACCTCGCCGCGATAACGCTCTGCGGCACGGGCATCAATAATACACAATTCGGGCGCATCGAGTTGCGCTAAAATGGCTTCGCGGCGATACAAAGGCATCTGGCCCTGCTCGGCATCCTCTGCCACAGTCTCTGCCAGGCCGATGTCTTGGGCGATCGCGCTGACCCGATGCGCATCGACCGGAGCCTCGTCTATAGGGGCATCAGCAGCCAACCAAGCCTGCCACCCCCCATCCAGCAATGCCACCTGAGTGATTCCCGCCCAGCGCAACATCCACCACAGGCGCGCCGCAAATTGGCCATTGCTGGCATCATAAATAATGATTTGGCGTCCGGTATCCAGCTGCAGTCGCTGCAAGAGCTGCTTAAACAGGCTCAGCTGCGGCAGCGGGTGACGACCATTTTTGCCCGTACACTGCCCCACCATTACACGGCTTTGATCAAAAAATAAAGCACCCGGAATACGCGCCTTTTCAAAGGCGCGCACCCCGACCTGTGCATCGGTCAAGTCATAACGAGTATCGATAAATACAGCATCATCCGCGGCTAAAGCGGCCTGTGCCTGGGCAACAGAAAAAAGACTAGACTGACTCATAAAGCCCCTTTGTGCGATTTAATTAGGCTGCCTCGCGCTCTTCGGCAAGGGGCGCAGACTTGACCGTGGACTCGCCACGTAACACCCTGTTTTCTGTATAGGTGCGCCAGGCCGAAAGCAGCCCTGAGACAATGATTAAGAGCATCCCTAGCCAGGCCATGGCATCTGGCCAATCGCCCCATATCACCACCCCCAGCAAGGTTGCAAAGATAATTGTACTGTACTGCAGTGCCGCCGTTAATAATGTCGACCCATAACCAAAGGCACGGGTTAACGCCAGCTGCCCAAACAAACCCGAAATCCCCACCACTGCTAGCGAAGAATACGCACGCCAATCGATGCTAGGCCAGCCGATCACACCCATGACCACCAAACTGGTCAAACACACAAAGCTCGAGAAAATGAACACAGTGCGCCACTCGGGCTCACCGACCAAGCCCAACTGACGAATTTGCATCATTGCAACAGCTGAAAATGCCCCTGAAATAATGCCAAGCAAGCCAGGAAACCATTGGTCATCCCCAAAGCTGGGGCGTAGGATCACCAACACCCCTATAAAACCAGCCAACACAGCCAATACACGTAGCCAATCGCTCTGAGAGCCACCAAAGAAAAGCATCCAAATGCCAATAAAAAGGGGGGCGGTATAGGTTAAACTAACGGCAGTTGGCAACGGGAGCATCGACATCGCAAAAAAACTCAACCACATGGCAGAGATGCCAAACAAATTGCGACGGATATGTAAACCCCAGCTCAGAGGAACTAAACTTAGCCTTTTCAGTCTAGTCCATGCAAACAAGATTAAAACGGATGGCAGGCCGCGGAAGAAGATAATTTGCGCTAAATTGGCATCAAAATCGGCAGAAAATTTCACACTGGCGCCCATGAGCGCAAACATTGCACAGGTCACCAGCATCCATAGAGACTGCATGCAGCAAAAATCCAGTTATAGTAAATGGCGGCAAAGTTAAATAATATACTCTGCATGAAAATGAAAACCAGGGGTTAAACAAATTTAGCTATCACCAACCGGACACTTCAACCATTACTCAACATCGTTGCTATTGAAGGACATGTTTATGCAAAGAATTTTGTTGTTTTTAGCGACCAACTTGGCGGTCGTGGTGGTACTCAGTATTTTCATGAATATTTTTGGGGTAGGACGTTATCTCACGGCTAACGGCATTGACCCCACCCAGCTGTTAATCTTTTCAGCCATTATTGGCTTTACCGGTGCCATCATTTCATTGCTGATGAGCAAAAGAATGGCGCTGCTCAGCACCCGCGCGCAGATCATCGATCCACAATCACCACGCAACTCACGTGAGGCCTGGTTAGTCGAAACGGTCCATCAATTGGCTGATCGGGCCGGCATTGGCCATCCTGATGTGGCTATCTATGAGGGCGCGCCCAATGCCTTTGCTACTGGCGCATTTAAAAATGATTCCTTGGTGGCGGTGTCCACAGGACTCTTGCAAAGCATGAACGAGGAAGAGGTGGCTGCGGTACTCGGCCACGAGGTCGCACACATTGCCAACGGAGATATGGTGACCTTGACCCTCATCCAAGGGGTGGTCAACACTTTTGTGATTTTCTTAGCCCGTGCGGTTGGTTTTTTTGTCGATCGCGCACTCTCACGCAATGATCGCGGCGGCATCGGTTTTGGCTATTACATCACCGTGATTGTGTGTGAAATCGTCTTTGGTATTTTGGCCTCGATCATTGTGGCCTGGTTTTCTCGCCAACGCGAATATCGGGCAGATGCTGGATCGGCCGAGCTCTTGGGCTCAACACAGCCCATGATTCGTGCGCTGGCTCGGCTCGGCAACGTAGAGCCTGGTGAGCTGCCCAAAAACATCGAGGCTGCAGGTATCTCGGGGGGGCCTAGCATGGCCGCGCTATTTGCGACCCACCCCCCGATTGAATCCCGCATCCAGGCACTCCAAGAGATGCAAGCCCAACGTAACGGCTAGTGTGCACTGGCCCAGTTATCGCCCACCCCCACCTCGGCGATCAAGGGCACATCTAGGGTGGCGATGTTGCACATCAACTCGGGAAGCTCATTGACCAACACATCGACCTCATCGGCAGCCGCATCGAACACCAATTCGTCATGCACCTGCATCACCATGAGGCTACGCATATTATTGTCGGTGAGCCATTGCTGTACTTTGACCATCGCCATTTTGATTAAATCAGCAGCTGTCCCCTGCATGGGGGCATTGATCGCCGCGCGCTCTGCAGCGGCGACACGCGCCCCCCGCCCAGTTTTAAACTCGGGGAAATACAACCGACGTCCAAACACCGTTTCCACATAGCCCTGCTGACGTGCCTCGGCCTTGATACGCTCCATATAATCAGCCACCCCTGGATAGCGCACAAAATAACGATCAATATAGGCCTTGGCCGCCTCACGCGTGATGCCTAGATTATTGGCCAAACCAAACTGACTCATCCCATAAATCAGCCCAAAATTAATGGCCTTGGCAGCATAGCGCTGATCGCCGGACACATCAGCCAGTGGCACCGAAAATATCTCGGCCGCGGTGGCGCTGTGCACATCCCCGCCCTCAGCGAAGACCTTTTGCAGGTTTTCATCGCCTGACACATGGGCCATGATACGCAATTCAATCTGCGAGTAGTCCGCAGCCACTACCTTGCCTAGGCTAGACACAAACGCCTCGCGCACCTGTCGCCCCTCGGTCGTACGCACGGGGATGTTTTGCAAATTGGGCTCTGACGATGACAGCCGCCCCGTAATCACCGCAGCTTGGGCATAGCGTGTATGCAGTCGCTGGGTGTTTGGGTTGACCATCTTGGGTAGCTTATCCGTATAGGTGGATTTGAGCTTGGCCACCCCCCGATATTCCAGTAGTAATTTGGGTAGAGGGTATTCATGGGACAACCGCGTGAGCACCTCTTCGTTGGTCGAGGGCGCCCCCGTACGGGTACGCGTTTGCACGGGCAACCCCAATTTATCAAAGAGCACCTCACCTACCTGTTTTGGAGAGTTGAGATTGAAATTTTGCCCAGCAATTTCAAAAGCCTGCTCTTCTAACTCGAGCAAACGCTTGCCCTGACGATCGCTTTGCTCTTTGAGCTTGTCGCTATCAATCGCCACGCCATTGCGTTCAACAATCGTTAATACCTCGGATAATGCCACCTCGAGCTGATAAATACGCTCGAGCCCCTCCACTGCCTGGATCTTGGGACGCATTAACTGATGCAAGCGCAAAGTAAAATCCGCATCCTCGCAGGCATAATGCGATGCCGTATCAATATCAACCTGATCAAAACCTATTTGCTTGGCCCCTTTACCACAAATATCCTCATAGGTTTTACCTGCCTGACCGAGCCAACGCAAAGCCACCTGATCCATGCTCACACGCTGATGTGCCTCGAGCACATAGGCCTCGAGCATGGTGTCATCGGTGATGCCCCGCAAGGCGATCCCCTCATTGGCCAAAACATGGGTGTCATATTTAGCGTTGTGCAACACCTTGCAGGCGTTGCTGTCCTCGAGCCAGGGGCGCAGCTGCTCGAGCACCCAAT
>JAJYTK010000094.1 GCA_021793095.1 Pseudomonadota bacterium | reverse complement strand
GATAAACCTTTTGTGCTTACCAATATGCGGCTTTTTGATGGTGAACAAACCCGCTTACAAACGGGTCTGAGTCTGCGTATCGAGGGCAATCGCATTACAGCGGTTGAAAATTCAGGCGTTGACCAAGGGGATGCGCACATCATTGATTGCCAAAACCATGTCGTGATGCCTGGACTCATCGATGCACATTGGCACACGACGCTGTGCGCAATCACGGAAATGCAGGCCATGGCGGCCGATGTGGCACTCATTCATCTTATTGCCGCCAAAGAGGCTGAAAACACCTTGTTGCGCGGGTTCACCACCGTGCGCGATGCGGGTGGGCCCAGTTTTGCGCTCAAAAAAGCCATTGATGATCATATTTTGCACGGCCCCCGTATTTTTCCATCCGGGGCCATGATCTCTCAAACCTCTGGCCATGGGGATTTTCGTATGCGCTACGAAATCCCGTCCACGCCGGATCAACTCGGCCACAGTGAGCGTGCTGGTGTGACCTCGCTAGCCAATGGGCAGGCTCAGGTGCTACAACGCGTGCGTGAACAATTGCTCTTGGGCGCGACACAAATCAAACTGATGGTAGGCGGTGGGGTGACCTCACTGTATGACCCCATTGACAGTGTGCAATTTACAGCCGATGAGTTGCGCGCTGGCGTACAGGCTGCCAAGGACTGGGGCACCTATGCCATGGTGCATGTTTACACAGCCCAAGGCATCAAGCGCGCGATAGAAAATGGGGTGGCATCCATTGAGCATGGTCAGTTGGCAGATGAAGAGACCGCTCGCCTGATGCGAGATGAGGGGGTGTGGTGGAGTTTGCAGCCTTTCTTAGGTGATGAGGACGCTAACCAGCACAATGACCCCAACACCCAAAGGAAACAACAGCGTGTGGCCCAAGGGACCGTCAATGCCTATGAACTGGCACAGCGCTTTGATATTAAAACAGCCTGGGGGACTGATATCTTGTTTACCCCTCAGAATTTACCGCGCCAAGGCCATATGCTGGCTAAAATGACGCAGTTTTATGACCCATTGACCGCGCTGAAAATAGCGACTGGCGACAATGGCAAGCTGCTCGCCCTAGCAGGCAATCGTTATCCCTATCCCGCCCCCGTCGGCGTTCTAAAGGCCAATGCCATGGCCGATATCCTTATTGTAGAGGGCACACCTGATAGGAACCTAGATTTTTTAACCCGTCCCGATGACAGCCTCAGGGCCATCATCAAAGACGGGTTAGTGTATAAGTGGACCTTATAAATTAGGCCCAGCGGCGTTAATCCTCTTGGGATGCATCCTGCGTATTGCCGCGTTGAATGAGCTCGGTCTCTTGGTCTTCAAAGAGCACCCCCCCCATGGCGGCCACTAAAACCATAAACCCGGTACCCAATAACCACGCTAGGTACCAAGGGCCGTAGTCACCTAAAATGATGGCCAAGAGGATGGTGATCACTGCCAAAATGAACAAAATAACCACACGGGAAAAAGTTGACATTGATCATTCTCCTTAGTACATATGCCCATCTTTCTGCTCGAGGCGCTCCAGATTGACCTTGCCACGCATCACGTGAAAAGCCCAGCTGGTATAACAAGCAATTAACGGGATAAAGATTGCTGAAAAACCGAGCATCCAGCCCATGGTCAGGGTGCTGGCCCCCGAATTCCACACTGTCAGACTGTGCGAGGGCTCACTGATTGAGGGCATAATAAACGGAAACATTGCTGCCCCCACCATGCCCAGCACACCGATCCAAGCAATTGCGCCCAACCACCATCCCCAAGCCGGACGGCCCAACAAAAGCGCAATAATACCCAAGAGAATCCCAGCATAAGCCAATGCAGGCAACAGCCACAATATCGGGTATGCAGCATAGTTACTGAGTAGACTCTCGGGCACAATGGCCACTGTCTGATGCAAGGGGGTTTGCTGTATGCCAGGTGCAGGCGATTGCACAATCTCATAACCGGGCAGCCCTGCAGACCAAAAGCCCAGGATGGTCATGACAATCAAAGCGATGAGCCCACCCCAAATGGCAGCCGTACGCGCTCGTCGGGTGAGCTGCTCTTCGCCACTGCGAATCATCAGCATCGCCCCTCCGACGTAGACCGCCAAGCCCACCGAAACCACACCGCATAACACAGCGTATGGGTTAAAAAGCTCGAGAAAGCCTCCGGTGTAATACGAGACCATACGCTCGTCGAAATAAAACGGCACTCCTAACAAGACATTGCCAATGGCCGCCCCAAATACCAGCATCGGAATGAAACCAGAAATGAATAAGCTCCAATCCCAGACATTACGCCACGAGGCGGAAGCGATCTGGCTTCTATATTCAAAGCCTAGCGGCCGCACAATCATGCTCCATAGCAAAATGAGCATCACAATATAGAAACCAGAAAACGAGGTTGCGTAGACTAATGGCCAGGCGGCAAAGATTGCCCCACCACCGAGCACGAACCATACTTGGTTGCCGTCCCAATGGGGACCGATGATATTGAGGGCAATCCGCCGTTCTTCATCGGTACGACCGACATAGCGCAAAATCGTACCGACCCCCATATCCATACCTACCATTGTGCCTAGGGCAATCAATAAGACGCCAAGTAGCAACCACCAAACTATGATCAAGTAAAAATAAACATCCATGGCGTGCTCCTTATTCTGCGCTCAGTTGGCCTTGTGTGGGTGCCTTGCCCAGCTGTTGCAGCTCGAGATCGCTCGGTGCATCAGGACCTTTCTTGATACTGCGCACCATCAAATACATCTCGACGATGGCAAAGGCAGTATAAAGCAACACAAAACCAGTTAAAGATACCACCATATAGGTGACGGAATGGGTAGATGCCGAAAGCCAAGTAGGCAGTATCTCAAATACCGTCCAGGGTTGGCGCCCCATTTCGGCTACCAGCCAGCCCATTTCACAAGCGAGGAAGGGAACGGGAATCATCCATACAGAGGCGCGCAAAAACCAGCGCGAATCTTGAACCCTATTTCGCAGCGTCATCACTATCGCTGTGACAAAGTAGGCCAGCATCAGCAAGCCAAAAGCGACCATCAAACGGAAGGCCCAGAAAATCACCCAAACCTCAGGAATGGTGTCCTTGGCCGCCATCTCTATTTCATCCTCAGTTACCTGAGTCACATCCCCATCTGGAGCGTATTTTTGTAGCAATAAGCCGTAGCCTATATCGTCCTTATGGGCCTCAAACTGCGCCAGCGCTTGTTCGTTGTTGGGGTCTCGGCCTAATTCGTTCATCGCCAGTACCGCAGGGATACCATTTTTGATGCGCTCTTTAGCCTCTGCCTGAATTTCTAATGCAGAAGGGACCGTTTCATCTAGAGAGTGCGTTACGAGAATGGATAACACCGCTGGAATTTGCACTTGAAACAGGTTGCGTTCTTCGCTTTGAGAGGGGAAAGCAACCACATTAAAAGGCATCGGGGCCTCTTCGGGCTCCCAAAGGGCTTCCATAGCCGCCAATTTAGAAGGCTGTGAATGCCCGCCCACATAGCCTAAGGCATCACCCAATGTAATGACACCTGCAGTGCCTAATACGCCAAATAGTGCGGCGATACGGAAAGAACGCCGAGCGACATCCACGTGCTTGTGACGCAACATATAAAAGGCGCTGATCCCACAGACAAAAATAGCTGCGGTGACATAACCTGCTAAAACCGTGTGGACAAATTTGGCCTGTGCGTCTGGATTAAAATAAAGATGCTCAAAGCTAGCCAACTCCATACGCATGGTTACTGGATTAAACTCGGCCCCTACTGGGTGCTGCATAAATCCGTTGGCCACTAAAATCCACATCGCCGAGAGGTTAGACCCAAGGGCAACCAAATAAGTCACCACCAAGTGTTTACCTTTGGATAACCTACCCCACCCAAAGATCATCAGACCAACAAAGGTGGACTCCATAAAGAAAGCCATCAGCCCTTCTACAGCCAGTAATGTCCCGAAAGTATCCCCCACAAAGCTGGAGTAATACGACCAGTTCATACCAAACTGAAACTCCATGGTCAGCCCAGTGGCCACCCCCAGAGCAAAGTTAATCATGAACAGGCGCATCCAGAACTGAGTGATACGCTTATAGATTTCGCGACCCGTCACCACGTACACAGTTTCCATGACCGCAAGTAACACTGAGAGCCCCAGCGTGAGTGGGACAAACAAAAAGTGATACAGGGCGGTCGCTGCAAACTGTAATCGTGATAAGTCGACTACGGTTTCATTGAACATATTTCCCCACCTTTTTTAAATTTGGCCTTTGACACTGCAAATAACCTATTGATTAATCAATAGCCTACCTGCACCCTTTGGCAACTACCGATCAAACAAATTAACCCTGGCTAAATCAATAACATGCTGCATCTTTCCATCCATGACAGCCCGTAATCCCCATAAACTAAAGCCCTTGACCTGCTCTATATGGATTGTTGGGGGCAGCACCAGCTCTTGGCTGGCGGTGACGACGTCTAATATTGCCGGGCCCTCGTGGGTTAAAAACCGTTCGACCGCTGCGGGTAGCGCGGCCGGGTCTTCGACACGCTCGCCATAAATGCCTACCGATTGGGCGACCTGAGCAAAATTAGGGTTTTCTAAGTCTACGCCTGTATTTAAAAACCCAGCGGCCTTCATTTCAAGGGCGACAAAACCTAATACGCCATTATTAAATATCACCACCTTGACAGGGATATTGTGTTGTTTCAGGCTGATTAGGTCGCCCATCAGCATGGAAAAACCCCCATCGCCTGAGAAGGAGATCACTTGACGCTCAGGCTGGGCCATTTTGATGCCCATCGCTTGCGGCATGGCATTAGCCATGGAACCATGAGTAAACGATCCAATCAAGCGACGCTGTCCATTCATTTGTAAATAGCGTGCGCTCCAAACAGTAGGAGTGCCTACATCGGCAGTAAAAATTGCGTCTTCAGCCGCTTTTTCACTGACCACTGCCGTCAGGTATTGTGGGTGAATCACCCCACGACTACCGGGCTGTGCCAGTTTGTCT
>JAJYTK010000093.1 GCA_021793095.1 Pseudomonadota bacterium | reverse complement strand
GGATGCTCCCATCCTTTAGATGGGCACCCCATGCCTTAAAGAGTTCGTGTTCGTATTTTTTTATGATTACCTTTTTTACTGTGCTTTCCATCACCTCATGACAGTCGATACGCTTAAAAACCGCAAACCGCTTACTCCTCCTAAGCACACCCACAAGGTGCTCCTGCACTCATGCTGCGCGCCTTGTTCTGGCGAGGTCATGGAGGCCATGACCGCCTCTGGGATTGAGTACGCGATATTTTTCTACAACCCTAATATCCATCCGCGCGAAGAGTACGAAATCCGCAAAGAGGAAAATATTCGCTATGCTCGAGAGCACAATATTGAATTTATTGATGCTGATTATGATGTCGATAATTGGTTCGAGCGTGTCCAAGGATTAGAGTACGAACCCGAGCGCGGGTTACGCTGCACCGTTTGCTTTGATATGCGCTTTGAGCGTACCGCACTGTATGCCCACGAACATGGCTTTGATACCTTTACTAGCTCCTTGGGCATCTCGCGTTGGAAAGACATGCAGCAAATCAATGATTCCGGGATACGTGCCGCCTCACGCTACGATGATTTGACTTACTGGACCTACAACTGGAGGCGCCAGGGCGGTGCTCAGCGCATGCTCGATATCAGCAAACGCGAAAACTTTTACCAACAAGAATACTGCGGCTGTATCTACTCGTTACGTGACACTAACCGCCGACGCCGTGAACGCGGCCGCGGCCCTATAGAAATAGGCGTCAAATTCTACGGCATTAACGACAAAGATGACTTTGTCTAACTGCCCCTAGGTCACCCAGTTTACAAACTTATGGCCCATAAAAAGCGCCGACACCTCGAAAGGTATCGGCGCTTTTTTGCTGCCCTATGGGCGCAGACAATACTGCTCTGAATTTAAGCTGCAGCGACCGAGCCCACTTTGTTGAACACAAAGTCATCGGCCTCAAAATCAACTTGAATCATATCGCCTTCGGCGAAGTCACCTTGCAGGATCTTTTTGGCCAATGGGTTTTCCAAATATTGCTGCACTGCTCTCTTGAGGGGACGTGCCCCAAATACTGGATCGAAGCCTACCTTGGCCAATTCTGCCAACGCTGCGGCGCTCACATCCAACTCGAGATGACGCTCTTCGAGACGATCTGCC
This sequence comes from Pseudomonadota bacterium, assembly GCA_021793095.1. Classification (GTDB taxonomy): domain Bacteria; phylum Pseudomonadota; class Gammaproteobacteria; order Burkholderiales; family Burkholderiaceae_B; genus Paenalcaligenes. The sequence goes on along the minus strand of JAJYTK010000093.1, from coordinate 3,980 downwards.
AGACGCTGAATCTGTATCTGAGCAATGGCCTGGATATGCTTGGCATCCAAGCTATGGAATACTACCACCTCATCAATACGGTTTAAGAACTCTGGGCGGAAAGAGGTTTTGAGCTCATCCCAAACCACATCTTTAACTTTTTCATAAGGCTCATCAGCCATCGCTTGGATATGGTGCGAACCCAAATTAGAGGTCATGATAATCACGGTATTTTTGAAATCCACCGTTCTGCCCTGACCATCCGTCAAACGTCCATCATCTAAGACTTGCAACAACACATTAAAGACATCGGGGTGTGCCTTTTCTACCTCATCCAACAAAATGACACTATAAGGCTTACGGCGTACTGCCTCGGTCAAGTATCCGCCTTGTTCATACCCTACATACCCTGGAGGCGCACCAATCAGACGTGCCACTGAATGTTTTTCCATAAACTCGGACATGTCGATGCGGATCAGGTGCTCTTCAGAATCAAAGAGAAACTCGGCAAGCGATTTGCTCAGCTCTGTTTTCCCCACACCGGTAGGCCCTAAAAACAGGAAAGAACCATAAGGCCGACCCGGGTCTGCTAACCCCGCACGTGAGCGTCGAATGGCATCAGCAACCAAGGTGACCGCCTCATCTTGTCCGATCACGCGCTCATGCAAATGAGACTCCATTTGAATCAGTTTTTCCCGCTCCCCTTGCATCATCCGAGCCACGGGAATCCCAGTGGCACGTGAGACCACCTCGGCAATTTCCTCAACGCCTACCTCAGTACGCATGAGGCGAGGTTGATCATGGACCGCCTCAGAAAGCCCCTCTTCGGCCGCTTTTAAGCGCTCTTCAAGCTGCGGCAATTTACCGTATTGCAGCTCGGCCAATTTATCGAATTGTCCCTTACGCTGCAACTCAGCCATCTCGGCACGCACCTCATCAATTTCTTCTTTGATTGCTTGCGAACCTTGTACTGCTGCCTTTTCTGATTTCCATACCTCTTCGTAATCGTTGTACTCGCGCTCTAAATGTGCGAGCTCATCTTCGATGACCTGCAAACGCTTTTTGGAAGCATCGTCCGTTTCCTTTTTGACCGCTTCGCGCTCAATTTTCAACTGAATCATGCGGCGATCGAGCTTGTCCATCACCTCGGGCTTGGAATCTATTTCCATGCGGATGCGCGCTGCTGCCTCGTCAATGAGGTCAATGGCCTTATCAGGCAGGAAGCGATCAGTGATATAACGCTGTGACAGCTCAGCAGCGGACACAATCGCAGGGTCGGTGATGGCCACCCCGTGGTGTAGCTCGTAGCGCTCTCGCAGGCCGCGCAAAATAGCAATGGTTGAGGGAACATCGGGCTCATCCACCTGCACGCGCTGGAAACGACGCTCTAAAGCAGCATCTTTTTCTATATATTGGCGATATTCATCCAATGTCGTCGCGCCAATACAATGTAATTCCCCACGCGCCAAAGCTGGCTTGAGCATATTGCCCGCATCCATCGCCCCCTCAGCCTTGCCTGCCCCAACGACCATATGAATTTCGTCAATAAAGAGAATGGTCTTACCGGCATCTTGGCTCAGCTCTTTGAGTACGGCCTTTAGGCGCTCTTCAAACTCACCTCGGAACTTGGCCCCGGCAAGCAAAGCCGCCAAATCCAGCACCAGCAAACGTTTTCCTTTTAGGTTCTCAGGCACCTCATTATTCACAATGCGCTGTGCCAACCCCTCGACAATAGCGGTCTTACCCACCCCAGGCTCACCAATGAGCACAGGGTTATTTTTGGTGCGTCGTTGTAAAATCTGTACGGATCGACGGATCTCATCATCACGGCCAATCACCGGATCCAGCTTGCCCAAGCGAGCCTGCTCGGTCAGATCCATGGTGTATTTAGCCAATGCCTCGCGTTGCTCATCCGCATCTGCACTGTCTACGGAAGCCCCGCCGCGCACTTCATCAATCGCGCTTTGCAATGCCGATTCTTGGACACCAGCATCACGCAACAATTGACCCACCCGCCCTTTATCGCGAGTCAGCGCCAGTAAAAATAGCTCGCCAGCAATATAGGTATCACCGCGGTCCTTGGCCTCTTTGTCGGTCAGTGCCAAGGCTCTTTGCAAGTCGCGACTAATATTGAGTTCGGCGCCCTGACCCTGTACTTCGGGCAGCGCATCGATTGCGTTTTGCACCTCAGCACGTAACCGTTGTACAGACGCACCGGCTCGGGCAAATAAACTGGCGGCCCCCGAATCATTATCTTCTAATAGAGCCCATAGCACATGCACAGGCTCTAAGTAAGCATGATGCTTTTGCATCGCTAAGCTTTGGGCATCAGCCAAAGCTTGTTGGAACTTTGTTGTAAACTTATCAATACGCATTATATTTCCTAGCCTTTGTTATCAATCTGCATTCTCACTACAGCGCTCGCTCATTTATGCACTGTTTCTTTTATCAATCTATATAATGTATATCGCGGCGCACTCAGCATTTTTCAAGGTGTGAAATGTAAATCAATGTTTATTTCCACATCGAAACCAAACAATTTCTATTTTAAGTGCAAAAGAGCAGGAAAAGCTTTACACTTAAATTTAAAGTAATGTATTGCAAATAGCCCTTTTACTTGCAGTACGACGAACGATTCCGCGCATCTGCGCAGGTACCACGTAGTAAATTAGATATATCAATGCACAAAAAGATCCCCGTCACCCCAGACTCCATGCGTTGCTCTACCTGCATGCTGAGTGAGTTTTGCCTTTCGTTTGGGCTAAACATGAATGAGCTCGAACAACTCGATGCACTGGTTCAAGAGCGTATCCGCCTGCCCAAAAACAGCACTCTTTTCCGACTGGGTGAGCCTACGGAGGCGATTTATGCGCTACGTTCAGGCAGCCTGAAAACACAACTCGAAGACGCCTCGGGTCAAGTACAAATTACAAGCTTTTTGCTGCCCGGTGAAATTGCGGGTATTGATGGACTGCAGACCGATATCCACCGCTCTCATGCGATTGCGCTAGAGGACAGCGAGGTCTGCGTCATGCGTATGGATGATTTTGATCGACTGGCCGCCGAGATGCCCATCCTGCAGTCCCAATTGCGGCGCCTGATGAGCCAGGAAATTGCGCGCTCGCATAATCTCATGAAAACCTTAGGCGCATTGCGCAGCGAGCAACGCTTAGCAGCGTTTCTGTTAAATTTATCCGAGCGACTGTCAGCACTAGGCTACTCACCCTACGAGTTTATATTGCGTATGAGCCGCGAAGAGATTGGCAATTTTCTAGGGCTCACCTTAGAGACCGTCAGCCGCCTATTTTCACGATTCGCGCGCGAGGGCTTACTCAAGATCCAACAGCGCGAAGTGATGCTCTTAGATATAGAAACGCTGCGCATACTCTCAGGGGTTGAGTGTGCCGCCCAGCAAGCTGCCAAACACTAAGTTAAAAGTCATCCTCGTACTGTGGGGGGATGATTTTGACTGTTAAATAGCTGATCACAATACCCACAAACCAAAACAAGAAAAACCCCAAGGTATAAGCCGCTGCACGACTTAGCTGGACAGTGCCCAAAAATCTGATTTCAGCAGGATCGATCAACATAAATACGATAAAGCACAGGGCGAGGGCCCCTAAAAAAGAAGGCCACAATATCGCCCCTAACCAAATTCGTCTATATTCGCTACGGGTGTAAATCATTTTCACTCCTGACGCAAGCTACCTCGATCGTAACGATTGATAATAATTACATGTCAGTACAGAGTAATGAAATTAATCCACACCTGCTTTGATTTAAAATAAATTCAACTAAAGAAATAGCCCACCAAGGGTGGGCTATTTTATATAAAGAAAGTATCTGGCTTCATCACAGACTCCGTGCCTGCCTCGACCAAGGTGGCCAGTGAGGAGTGCTTTAATCAGTCGTCTTGGCGGGAGCGGATACTCCTGAAGACTTTTCTTTAGCCTCTTGTTCCTGCAACGGTGTTGCCTCTGTGGCGACAGGCGCCTCATGAG
>JAJYTK010000092.1 GCA_021793095.1 Pseudomonadota bacterium | reverse complement strand
GATCTAGCGAAAATCTCATTGCCATGCTCCGCCAGCATGGCCTTGTTGGCAGTCACGACGTGCTTGCCCTGCTGGATGGCTTCCATCACCCAGTCGAGCGCCAAGGTATCACCACCAATCAGCTCAACCACAATATCAATATCTGGGTGCTGTACTAGCTCGAGCCCTTTATCAGTGAGCCAAACCTCGTCACCCACCAAGGCACGTGCCTTTTCCAGATCACGTACAGCCGCCCCAGCCACCTCAATACGGCAGCCAGCCCGACGTGCAATCTCATCAGCATTATGCTTGAGAACCTTCCAGGTGCCACCACCGACCACACCCAAACCTAACAAACCGACTTTTATTGGCCTCATTTAACTAACCCATCTTTACGGAACATTTCTCGGATACCACGAATTGCTTGGCGCGTGCGTTGCTCATTTTCGATCAAAGCAAAACGCACGTACTCATCACCATAATCACCAAACCCGATCCCAGGGGAAATAGCAACCTTGGCGTCGCTGAGCAAACGTTTGGAAAACTCTAATGAGCCCATCTCACGATAGAACTCAGGGATACGCGCCCAGATATACATGGACGCCTTGGGTACATCAACCATCCAGCCGAGCTCATGCAACCCCTTGACCAGTACATCACGGCGTGATTGATAAGTTTTGACGACCTCATCCACGCACTCTTGGGGGCCCTCGAGCGCCGCAATCGCAGCCACCTGGATAGGTGTAAAGGTACCATAGTCGTGGTAGCTCTTGATACGTGCCAGCGCTGACACCATGCGCTCATTGCCCACCATATAGCCAATACGCCAGCCCGCCATATTGTAGCTCTTGCTCATGGTGAAAAACTCGACCGCGACATCGCGTGCCCCCGGCACCTGCATGATAGAGGGCGCTTTGTAATCATCAAAGCAAATATCCGCATAAGCAAAATCATGCACAACCAAAATATTATGCTCACGCGCCAAAGCCACAATGCGCTCAAAAAACTCCAGATCCACGCATTGGGCGGTTGGATTACTTGGGAAGCCCAGAATAATCATTTTGGGCTTGGGGATGGCCTCACGCACCGCACGCTCAATTTCGGCAAAAAAGTCTATCCCAGGTACCATAGGGACAGAGCGGACGTTTGCCCCAGCAATCACGGCCCCATAAATGTGAATGGGATAGCTGGGATTGGGCACCAATACGGTATCCCCCTGCTCGAGCGTGGCCAGCATCAAATGAGCCAACCCCTCTTTAGAGCCAATGGTCACAATGGCCTCGGTGTCATAATCAATGGCCACATCGTAACGACGGGCATACCAGTCGGCAATGGCCTTGCGCAAACGGGGAATACCGCGCGACACAGAATAACCATGGGTATTCGGCCGCTGGGCGACCTCAACCAGCTTTTCTACAATATGTGCTGGGGTCTGCCCATCGGGATTACCCATCGACATATCAATAATGTCTTCCCCTCTGCGGCGCGCCGCCATTTTAAGCTCGCCGGTAATATTAAACACATAAGGGGGCAAACGATCGATACGGGGAAAACTACTCATAACCGTCCTTTTACAAAGGTGAATCTACACAGGTAAACTGTATGCTGAAACCGAAACATCAAAAGAGCCGCAACAATACGCCACCAGCCAAACGTTAAAGTTTAATAGATTAGCACCAGTTAGCCAAAACTTTCGCCTTTATTAGCCTTAAACTTTTTACGCTATGTTCAACACATCTATTTAGAGGCGCAATCGTGTACCTTCAACGTGAATCAAATCCCGACCTCAATGCTGTGACGGCCTATGGTGATGACTACATCCAGGTCAACCAAACCAAATATACTGAGTCTATCTATTTCGCCCCTACCGGCGAAATACTGCCGCTGGGCCTACAGGACGCCGCAGAAATCGACCAGATGCAGTTACGCCTACTCGCTGGCGTACAGGCCAAAGAACAGAGCCCTATGGATTTCCTTGACGATGTTGGGCCTGGTTTAGAAAACCCACAAAATACCGAGATTATCCTCTTGGGTACGGGGTCAGCCCAAACCTTTTTAAACCCTCGCGTCACTGCCGAATTGCAAAGCATTGGCATTGGCATTGAAGTCATGACCACCCCAGCGGCTGCCCGCACGTATAATATCCTCATGTCTGAGGGGCGGCTTGTGGTCGCTGCGCTCATTATCTAAGCTTAACCACACTACTGACACAGGATGATTTTATGACAACCATAGAGATAGGGGCCAAAGTCCCCGCCTTTACCGCCGAAAGTACGCAGGGCGAAATCAATAGCCAAGATCTGATCGGCCAGCCCTTTGTCCTTTACTTTTACCCGCGTGACAATACCCCAGGCTGCACCAACCAAGCCAATGATTTTCAAGCCAAACTGGCCGAGTTTGAACAGTTGGGCGTAAAAATCATCGGTGCCTCACGCGATAGCATGAGCTCTCACGAACGCTTTGCTGACAAATATGATCTGAGTTTTGCACTGATCTCAGACCCTGACGAGACGCTGTGCAATCTCTTTTCTGTCATCAAGGACAAAAACATGTACGGTCGCAAGGTACGTGGCATCGAACGCAGCACCTTTTTATTTAATGGGGCTGGCGAATTGGTCCAAGAATGGCGTAAAGTACGCGTCCCAGGGCACGTAGATGCCGTTTTCGAGGCCTGCGAAAACCTATAATCAAAAATCACCCCTATTGCTTGAGTTAACGCTGATATCAGGAGCCTTGTAAACACCATGCCCTTACCACCGCTACCTACCCGATTAGGCAGCCGCCTGAGCAAAGAAACGCTCAACAAGGCTCCCGACCCCTCTGCTCATCCCGACGCCACTGCTGAACAAGACGCTGCTACCGCCCAGACAGCGGCCAAACAACCCAGTGCGGCCTCCTCAGAGGCAGCCGTAGACACTCCATCGGCAGCGGCCCAAAAGGCCAGCAAAAAAACAGCCGCTAAAAAATCTGTACAAGCGACAAAAGCAACCAAAACAGCGAAAACTGCGAAAACTGCAAAAACGGCGAAAACCACAAAAGCAACAAAGGCAACAAAAGCGACAAAGGCTGCAAAAACTGATCCGACGGCCCAAACCGCACAGAGCGCAGCAGCCAAAAAAACGAGCACTCAAAAAGCGGGCAAAAAAGCGAGTCAGCAGACCCCTGCATTACTCAAGACCGCGTCCAAGACCGCCACTAAACAGGCCTCGACACCCAGCACAGCCAAGGACAGCCAGCCCGCTACTCAGGCCACAGACAAGCCCAAACCTGGCGTTCAAACTGCGCTCGAAAGCGCAGCGGATGAAACCCCTAAGCTCTTTGTTTTAGACACCAACGTCTTGCTCCACGATGCCAATTGTTTGTTTATGTTTAAAGAGCATGACGTATTTATCCCCATGATCGTGCTCGAGGAGCTAGACAATCAGAAAAAGGGGCTTTCCGAGGTTGCTCGCAATGCCCGACAGGTCAGTCGTTATCTGGATAATATTGTTCTAGACCAAAACATGGCTCAGGGCATGTCCCTGGATATCCTGGGGCACGTTGAGGCACAGGGCAAGCTCTTTTTACAAACTCAGGCCTTAGATGCTCAGTTGCCCATCCATTTGCCTGTCGGCAAAGCAGACAACGCCATCTTATATATAGTCCGCAGCCTCCAAGACAAATTTAAAGACAAGCAAGTCATCCTGGTCTCCAAAGACATCAACATCCGCCTCAAGGCCAAGGCGTTGGGCTTACCCGCCGAAGACTATCGCCATGATCATGTCATGGATGATACCGATTTGCTCTTTAAGGGCAGCCGCGTCGTTGCGCCTGACTTTTGGTCTGAGCTTGAGGGCGAGGTCGAGACTTGGGTGCAATCAGGCTTTACCTTTTATCGTATTCGTGGGCCTTTGGTGCGTGAACTCAGTGTCAATGAGTTTATCTATACCGAAACCGAGCCCCCCTTTAGCGCTCAGGTCAAAGAGGTACATCGTAATACGGCGGTCTTAGCGACCTTGCGTGATTACGGGCATACCAAAAATAACCTATGGGGGATTACTGCTCGCAACCGCGAACAAAACTTTGCCCTTAATCTGCTCATGAACCCGGATTGTGATTTTGTGTCTCTATTGGGCCAAGCCGGGACTGGTAAAACCCTATTAGCACTGGCCAGTAGCCTGACCCAGACCTTGGAAACCAAGCGCTACAACGAGATCATCATCACCCGAGCCACCGTCCCTGTTGGTGACGATATCGGCTTTTTACCCGGTACTGAAGAGGAAAAAATGGCCCCCTGGATGGGTGCCCTAGAGGACAACCTCGAGGTACTCCAAGCGGGCAGCCGCCATCATTACGCACTCAGCACACACAATACACAGCACCAGTCTGCACTCGAAGCGATCCGTGCTCATATTCAGATCAAATCGCTGAGCTTTATGCGCGGCCGTACATTTTTAAATAAATTTGTCATTATTGATGAGGCCCAAAACCTGACTCCTAAACAGATGAAAACGCTCATCACGCGCGCGGGCCCCGGGACCAAAATTGTTTGTCTGGGCAACCTCGCCCAAATCGACACGCCGTACCTGACCGAGGGCAGCTCTGGGCTCACCTATGTGGTGGATCGCTTTAAAGACTGGCCTCACGCCGGTCATATCACCCTACAACAAGGCGAGCGTTCGCGACTCGCAGACTTTGCCAACAGCGCCCTTTAAGAGAACGACACACCATGCGCACTACTGCACCTGAAAACAACCTCGAGCGCCCTATTGCCATTACCATGGGCGATGCCGCTGGCATTGGACCCGAGCTCTGCGTCCGCCTGCTCAGCCAGGCACAAGAGGTCCCTGGCATCATCTATGGTGATCTGGTCAGCCTCCAACGGGCGCTTGCCTTAACCGATTTAGATCAGGTTTTTCGCTTGGTCGCGATTAGCCACCCCATACAGTATGCCCGCATTAGTTCGGTGGAAAACCAAATCCCCGTGCTGCAATGCGGGCCGCCACTGCCCGAAGACCTACCCTATGGCGAGGTCAATGCTGAGGCGGGGAAAATGGCCTATGATGCACTCAATTTTGCCATCCAACACGCCAACGAGGGGCATGTGCGTGCCATTGTGACGGCCCCCCTCAACAAAGATGCCATGCACCAAGCAGGGATCCAGGCGCCTGGGCAT
>JAJYTK010000091.1 GCA_021793095.1 Pseudomonadota bacterium | reverse complement strand
TAATGGTGCCACCCTCAAGGCGCGCACTGTGGTGCTGGCGACGGGTGCCCGTTGGCGCGAGCTGGGTGTGCCCGGTGAGCAAGAATACCGCAACCGCGGTGTGGCATATTGCCCGCACTGTGATGGCCCCCTTTACAAGGGCAAGCCCACCGCAGTGATTGGTGGCGGTAACTCGGGTGTCGAGGCGGCCATTGATTTGGCTGGCCTGGTCAAGCATGTCACGCTGATTGAGTTTGACTCTGAGCTACGTGCTGACGAGGTATTGCAACGCAAGCTCGAAAGCTTGCCTAATGTCACAATCATCACCCAGGCTGAAACCACCGAAATTTTAGGGGATGGCAAAAAGGTCACTGGTTTGCGCTATAAGGACCGCCGTGATGAGTCCATGCATGATATTGAGCTCGAGGGCGTCTTTGTGCAGATTGGCTTATTGCCCAATACAGAATGGCTCGAGGGCACTGTTGAGCGCAACCCCTTTGGCGAGATCGTCATTGATGATCGCGGGGCCACTTCGGTACCTGGGGTGTTTGCTGCGGGTGATGCGACGACTGTACCCTATAAGCAGATTGTGATTGCAGCCGGTCAAGGCTCAGCCGCCGCGCTCTCTGCCTTTGATTACATGATTCGGTCAGGCGAGGACTGATCTGCACTTTGAGTCCGCATAGGCTATGAGTGGGCAGGGGTGTTTTTTCTATGTTGCATGAAAAAATCCCCTGCCCATTGTGCATAGGGGCGGTTATTGAGGGGCTGTGACGCCAAGGCCTGTAGTTGCGCTTCGCGATCATCGATGGGGTCGTTTCTAAATTCGATTAATGCGGCAACAAACTCATTACTAAATTCAGGATGAAACTGTATAGAACGTGCAGCAAAGGGGTATTTCAGCGCACCAATTGGACAATGCGACGATCCCCCAATAACCTCAGCCTCAGCGGGTGCCTGCACGACCTGATCCTGATGATAAACCAGCACGTCACTGTCGGGTAATTGAGCACAGGTAAATTGATAGTGCTGTATGCCTATCCCCCATCCTTTGTGTGATTTATTGACTGTCCCACCAAAGGCGGCAGCCATAATTTGGTGGCCAAAACAAATGCCCAGCTGGGGGTGCCCTTGTCGGGCTATTTCACGGAGTTGCTCTTGCAAGGGAGCGATCCAAGGCAAATCATCATAAACCCCATGAGGTGATCCCGTCACAATAAAGCCGTCATAGTCATGATTGTCCAGATTTAACGACTCACCCTCGAATACAGAAACCACCGTAAATCGTGCGTTGGGTAGCACCGGTTGTAACCACTGCACGATCATATGAGGATAGCGCCCATAACGAGCGGCCATGGTGGGATGAGAGGCGCCGGTTTCGATGATGCAAAGATTTAAATGCGTCATGGTAGGACCTAAAAAAGTCAGTCAGCAATATGTTGGGAGGCTGTTTTTTACGTTATATTATTTCATTGCCTGTTATTTAGTATAAACCTTAGTTGGTATGGGATCAGCACAGTATCCCTTGGGTTTTAGGGCATTGTTTGAGCGGACGTAAAGGGTGCATCGTATGAGCAGCGAAAAACAAAAGCGGGGACCTGGTGTTTGAGCAATGGGGCGTGGTGCACCTAGGCACTTATTTGGTTGGCCTGTTTTTGATTATTATTTTACCGGGGCCCAATTCTCTTTTTGTGCTGAGCACGAGTGCCGGTCGAGGCATTGCTGCGGGCTATCAGGCCGCTTGCGGGGTATTTCTGGGCGATACGGTTTTGATTTTACTGACCGCGGCAGGTGCCAGTACTTTGCTGCAGCAATACCCAGTGCTGTTTTTTGCGCTCAAGGCAGCTGGTGCTGCTTATTTGTTTTATGTAGGGGCGCAGATTCTGTATGGGCTGTACCGACCCCGTCCAACTACCGCAACAGATACAGTGCAGTTATCCTATGGGGGTTATTTTCGCCGAGCTCTGTTGTTAAGCTTACTGAATCCAAAAGCGATTTTATTTCTGGTCTCCTTTTTTGTGCAGTTTGTCGATCCGAATAAAGGTCACCCTTGGCTGGCGTTTATGGTGCTCGGGGCATTTCTGCAGTTATTTAGTTTTACTTATTTGTCGACGTTGATATTTGGTGGAGCCAAACTGGCAGCTGGATTCCGTCGCTATCGCCGCCTGAGCAATGGGGCTAATTTGGCCGTCGCTTTGTTATTTATCGGATTTGCTCTGCGCATGTTATTTGAATCTCAATAAGGTTAAATGATGAGTGCTTCTATTCGTATTGGTATTTTGGGGTATGGCAATTTAGGGCGCGGGGTGGAAAGCGCCTTGCAGCAGAATCCAGACATGCAGCTGGTGGGCATTTTTACCCGACGCGATCCAGCGCAGCTCAAACCCTTGTTTGAGACAACTCAAGTCTTTGCGATGGATGAGCTGATGTCTTTTAAGGATAAGATTGATGTGCTTATCCTATGCGGGGGCTCCAAGGATGATCTACCCGTCCAAGGTCCAGAGTGGGCAGCGCATTTCAATATTGTGGATAGCTTTGATACGCATGCCCGCATTCCTGAGTACTTTAAACAGGTCGACGAGGTGGCGCGCCCGCATCAGCACGCTGCCGTGATTGCGGTAGGTTGGGACCCTGGTTTGTTTTCACTCAACCGTATGATTGCTGAGGCTGTATTGCCCGATGGGCAAACAGACACCTTTTGGGGCAAGGGTCTGAGCCAAGGCCACTCTGATGCGGTGCGACGCGTGCCTGGGGTACAGGCCGCGGTGCAATACACCATACCTGCCGAGGATGCGATGCAGCGTGTGCGTAACGGTGAGCGCCCGCAGTTAGAATCTCGGGAAAAGCACCGCCGCGAGTGCTATGTTGTCCTTGAAGAGGGGGCCGATGCCGCAGAGGTCGAGAAGACCATCGTCAATATGCCTCATTATTTTGCCGATTTTGATACAACGGTGCATTTCATCGATCTGGAGACCTTAGAGCGCGAACATCAGGCCATGCCGCATGGCGGGTTTGTGATCCGCAGCGCTCAGTCAGAGCGCGGCAGCAACCAGACCTATGAATTTTCTCTGCGCCTGAATTCCAACCCCGAATTTACCTCGAGTGTGCTGGTGGCCTATGCGCGTGCCGCCTATCGTTTGCATGCCAACCAACAATTTGGCGCCTTTACTATATATGATGTTGCCCCTGCGTTAATCTCACCTCATTCACCTGAAGATTTACGGGCCCGTCTACTTTAAATCCTCGGGGCAGCGCCTTTAGGCCTGCGCTGCCGCGCGGGCCTGTAGGCGAACTGCAAAACGGTGCCAACGTAGGGTCAACAAGACAGCGACTACCGATAGCCCCGCGGTAAAGCCCAACCAAACACCGGTCCCCTGTAGTTGCACCCCAAAGGCCAAAAATGCCCCAATGGGGACACCTAACACCCAATAGCCAATTAAGGCTAATAGCATTGGGGTGCGTGTATCATAAAGCCCCCTGAGCATGCCTGCGGCCACTGCTTGGGCGCCGTCAGCAATTTGAAAAATCGCGGCCAGCACTAAAAAGTGTGCAGCCAGATACAGCACTGCCAAATTTTCCTCAGAGTCGCCACGAATAAAGAGGGCTGCCAACCGTTCTGGAAACAACCACATCATCAGCGCCGCCAGCCCCATAAAGCCAACCCCCAAGGCATAGGCTACCCAGCCTGCGCGGATCGCGTCATTGAGTCGCGCCCGTCCGTAAGAAAGCCCCACACGAATGGTGGCCACTTGGCTAAAGCCTAACGGGATCATATAAGTCACTGATGAAATCTGCATGGCAATGGCATGAGCTGCCAACGCCGTCTCGCCAATGAGTCCCATCATGATGACCCCAGCATAAAAAATCAGAGTTTCTAGGGTAAAGGTAATGGCAATGGGGACCCCTAATTGCCACAACTCGCGTAGCATGGCCCACTCAAAGCGCCACCAATTACCAAAGGCATGGTAGCGCCTGAAAGGACGCTTTTTATGGACCAGTAGTGCCATCCCCAAAAACATAAATGTGCTGGTCAAAGTTGCCGAGATACCGCCGCCAATGAGCCCCATTGCGGGCATTCCCAAAGCACCGAAAATGAGCGCTCCGCCTAAAGCAGCATTGAATAATATGCCCAAGCAAGCAATTAAAAATGTCCACAATGGACGCTCTAAGGCCGCTAAAAAAGAGCGCAATACGATATACAGTAAATACGGCAGTAGCCCCCATTGCAACGTATGCATATAGGGCAGGGCACGCTGCACTGTTTCAGGGCGTTGGCCCAAGGCGATTAAAAGCGTATCGGCATGCCATAGCAGCAACCAAAAGGGCAACGCAATGAGTAACGCCGAGAGAAAGCCATGTCGTAAAATGCGTCGCACCTGTCGTATGTTGCTGCGTCGCTGACCCAGCACATTGGCAAGCATGGGGACTGTTGCCGAGACCAGCCCCAAACTAAATATCATGGTGACCTGGTAAAGGCTGGCAGCCAAGGAGGCTGCCGCCAGCTCGGCCTTGCCCAGCTGCCCAAAGTAAATGGTATTGGTCGTTAAAATTGCGATCTGTGCCAAATTGGTCAGAATCAGCGGATAACCGAGTTTGATGGATGCGCGGGTTTCTTTAAGCCACATATTTTTTGGGTATAGCTACGGTCAAATTAAAATAAATGTAAAATATGCTCATTTCCAGCGCGTACGCATAAAGCTTGAGCGTATTAAAATAGTGTTTTGTTGATCAGCGGATCATCTGTTGCTGATCTATGAGTTAGGTAGCCGCATGAATATTTATTTGAACAACTTGATTTCTGTAATGGCAATTGGCCTTTGGGGCCTAAACACTGTGGCGGCGCAGGGGCACATCGGGCATGTCCATGAGGCGCATGAGCATCCTGAACATGCGCACGAGGCTCATGACCACGCGCACCACAGCTCTGGCGAGCAACCAGATTATGGTGCTGCATTTGCCCAGGCTCAGCCCAGCCATGAGATAGTCATTGAGCAATGCTGGGTGCGTTGGTTGCCAGGGGATGTACCCGCCGCAGGCTATTTTGAATTACATAGCCAAACAAACCATCCGGTTGAGCTACTGGCCGCGCGTAGTGCGGCTTATGACCTACTGATGCTGCACCAGTCGTATGAGGAGGATGGACTGTTAAAAATGAAGATGGCCGATGCCATCGTGATTCC
>JAJYTK010000090.1 GCA_021793095.1 Pseudomonadota bacterium | reverse complement strand
CGCTTTTGCGTACCCGCCCAGGGGCGACTACAGTGGGCGCCTCATCGATGGCCTTGGACACCCGTGCGTAAAAACGTTCGGAGGGTTTGATGGCTAACTCTTGGCGACGCATCACATCACCAATCAGATGGTAGGTATCCCACAATTGACGACCATAAGGGCTGTCGAGCTCTTCTGGGCGAATGGGTGCCTCGCCATCAACCCAGGTAGAAACGCTTTCTTCCCATTGGACTGATGTCACCGAAACTCTTTTTTCGACAGACTTGTTTTGCATTGACGACTCCTGATCTGTTGGCCCAGCTGGTGTCAGCAAAGGGGGCCTGGCTTGATTCACAGCTCGCCCCCTTCGCGCAGGGTGCGCAAGGCATTTGCCACCGCCTCGCGCGCTCTGAATATACGCGAGCGCACCGTGCCAATGGGACAGCCCATGGCTTGAGAGATTTCTTCATAAGTCATGCCCTCGACCTCGCGAAGCTCGAGTGCCGTGCGTAATTCATCAGGCAATTTTGTAAGTGTATCCTGAATGGCCTTGGCGACTTGCTTACTAAACAATACAGAATCGGGGGTACTTATGTCTGTTAGGTTCTCTACTTGGTCAAAAGTTTCCCCATCTTCGTTTTCAAAGGGATCTACCGTACGTGGTTGCCGGTATTGTCGTGCCTGCCAATTGCGCGCGGTATTAATGGCAATGCGATAAAGCCAAGTATAAAAAGCACTATCACCCCGAAACTGATTGATGGCGCGATAGGCCTTGATGAAAGTTTCCTGGGCTAAATCCTCGAGCTCGTCCACATCACGAACCATACGCGCCAGCAACCGCATAATGCGGCGCTGGTACTTGAGCACTAGTAGATCGAAGGCTCTTTTGTCCCCTTTTTGCGCCCGCGCAACCAAATCGGTATCCACATCGTTGCTTTTCATCGTTTATCCCTCAGTGATTGCGCATTACTTGGGGCGACCATGCCCCCGTACGCAACAGTCGCACCAAGGTGCGCCACTGCTCTGCGGTATGGTGATGCCGCCAACACACCACCCAGCGCTGTATGTCGTCAGTATCAGCCCCTGTATCCAGCAGCACTGTACAAAAATACGGGCTGCACCACATACGGCGCGGCTGTACTGACCCCTCGTAACCCGACAAAAGCCAATCAGAACCATGGCAAAGGCTCAGGGTGTGCCTTGATGGGGGACCATTAAAAAATAATTTTAGGAAAAGTAGGCTGCCGCCAACCCCAACCAGTGCTGCCCAGAGCAACCCATACTGCCCGAGCCAAACAGCGAGAAAGAGGAACAGGCACAACCAAAGCAAAAAACCCAACCAGCCGGTATGCCCGATGGGGTACACCTGCCAATGTTGGGTTTTTTGGGTCATCGCTAAAACGAGCGCGCTTTATTCGACACGCCCTATCGCCAACGTACCATTGGTACCACCAAAACCAAATGAGTTGGTCAAAGCGTAGTTGATGGGCATCTCGCGTGCTTCGTTAGCACAATAATCCAAATCGCACTCGGGATCTTGGTTGAAAATATTAATTGTAGGAGGTGCGATTTGCTCATGCACCGCTAATGTCGTAAAGACGGCCTCTACCCCACCAGCAGCACCCAACAAATGGCCTGTCATGGACTTGGTAGAGCTCACAACGACATCATTGGCATGATCGCCAAATGCAAGTTTGATGGATTTGGTCTCGTTGATATCCCCTAAAGGGGTCGACGTCCCGTGCGCGTTGATGTAATTCACCTGATCGGGGTTGAGCTGAGCATCACGCAAGGTGTTGACCATCCCGCGGCGCGGGCCATCGCTGTCGGGCATGGTAATGTGGTGAGCGTCTGAACTCATGCCATAGCCCACTAACTCGCCATAGATGCGTGCGCCTCGTTTTTTAGCGTGTTCGTACTCTTCGAGCACGAGCACCCCGGCCCCCTCGCCCTGCACAAAACCATCGCGGTCAATATCCCAAGGCCGCGAAGCGGTTTCTGGGTCATCATTGCGCGTGGACAGAGCACGCATGGCGGCAAAGCCACCAATACCCAATGGCGACACCGTCGCCTCGGCCCCACCGGCAATCATGACGTCAGCATCGCCGTACTTAATTAACCGAGCGGCATCCCCAATGGAATGCAACCCCGTCGTACACGCTGATACCACCGCATAGCTGGGCCCTTTTAGGCCTAGGTGAATAGAGAGCTGACCTGAGACCAAATTAATTAACGAACCCGGCACAAAGAATGGCGAAATGCGGCGCGGCCCACGATTTAAATAATCCGTCTGGGCAAGTTCGATACGCGGCAAGCCACCAATACCTGAACCCACAATCACCCCAATGCGTTCGGCATTTTCTGCATTAACCTCGAGGCCGGAATCGCGCCACGCCTGCAGGCCAGCTGCCAAACCATAGTGGATGAAAGTGTCAAGCTGCTTGGCTTCTTTGGCGGTGATATAGTCCGTCACATCGAAGCCCTTAACCTCACCCGCTATGTGAACACTGAGTGCGGAGGGATCAAAACGGGTGATCTTGCCGATGCCAGAGCGCCCATTGGTAATGTTATCCCAAGCGGTTTTGACATCATTGCCCACAGGCGAAACAATGCCCAAACCTGTAATCACGACACGTCGTTTCACGGATGACTCCTAAAAACACAAAAAAAGCGGTTGCTCGAACGACAGGCACCTGACATCCGCATGAAGGCTAATCCATCATAGCTGCAGAAATCCATCGCGAGAAACCGCCGCACGTATCGGGGCGGTATGTGCTGCCCCATCCAGTTGGCTACTGCTTGCTGTTAGCGTTAATGTAGTCAACTGCTTGCTGAACGGTCGTGATCTTTTCAGCCTCTTCGTCAGGTATTTCTGTTTCGAATTCGTCTTCGAGCGCCATCACGAGCTCGACCATGTCGAGCGAGTCGGCACCGAGGTCGTCAAGAAAAGAAGACTCATTTTTGATCTCGGCCTCGTTTACGCCAAGTTGCTCTGCGACAATCTTCTTGACGCGCTGTTCGATGCTTTCCATGCAAATTCTCCAAGTCGGGGAACTGAATCCCAATTAATCCCTAAAAATTAATAAGCTAAACAAACTAAAAGACCCGAATGAATGCACTAGGGAACTCTTGACGTGCCAAGCACGGTAAAAGCCCCGTTGTCCATCGATGCCGTTATTTGTTTGCAATGCCTGGGATTATCGAACCCATATGGGTAACAGTCGGATAACACCAAGGCCCGCTAAAACAATCAAACGGTCGGGTCATATAATTTAAATCGAGGTAATTTTACCCCTACCTGCAAATTAAACCAAACCCTACATGTACATGCCGCCATTGACATGAATGGTCGTACCTGTTATGTAGGATGCCATTGGACTGGCCAGAAAACTGACTGCATGTGCAATCTCATCGGCCTCACCAAAGCGGCCCAAAGGCACCTGATCGAGCAAGGCCTTGGCCTGATTTTCTGGAATGGCCCGAGTCATATCGGTGTCGATAAAGCCAGGGGCCACACAGTTAACTGTGATGTTGCGACGTCCTAATTCACGTGCCAGAGAGCGTGTCATCCCTGCCACACCTGCCTTGGCCGCCGCGTAGTTAGCTTGACCTGCGTTGCCACTATAGCCTACCACAGAGCTAATGTTGATTATACGCCCGCCGCGTGCTTTCATCATAGGGCGAATCACTCCGCGGCATAAACGAAATACCGCACGTAAGTTGGTGGCCAACACCGCATCAAAATCGTCATCGCTCAGACGCATGGCCAAATTATCGCGGGTAATGCCAGCATTATTAACTAAAATATGTGGTCCACCTTCTTTGGCCAGCTCAGCCAAAAGTGCATCGCAAGCGGCATCATCATTGACATCCAAACAGACCCCTCGGCCCCCTAAAGGCGCTAGGGCGTCTTGTATGCGTGCTGCCCCTTCGTCTGAGGTTGCCGTTCCGATCACGGTGGCCCCCTCGGCTTGGAGCTGAGCGGCAACGGCCTGGCCAATACCGCGAGTAGCACCGGTCACCAGGGCGATTTTATTTTCCAATGGTTTTGACATAATTATGCCTTTAACTCTTCTAAGACGGCTTGCATCGAATCAGGATCGCTAAAGGACAATGCTTTTAGATTGCGATCAATACGACGCACCAGACCACTGAGCACACGCCCAGGGCCGCATTCTACAATATGAGTCACCCCATGCGCCTGCATGGCCTCTATCGTTTCCACCCAACGCACAGGATGCCATGCTTGGCGTACCAATGCGTCTTTGATTTCGTTGGGCTCGGTAGGCGTGTCGACGTCTACGTTGTTAATCACGGTCACCTGTGGGCGCTGCAATAGAATATCTACCAGCGCGGTTTGCAACACCTGAGCGGCTGGCTCTAACAAGCGGGAATGAAAAGGGGCTGAAACAGGCAATACCATGGCGCGACGCGCCCCCTCTTGTTTGGCAAGCGCACAGGCTTGCTCAACGGCCTCGCGATGCCCAGCAATCACGACCTGTCCAGGCGCATTGTAATTGACCGCCTCGACGATTTGGGTGTCATTACTGCTCTGGGCGCATACGGATTGAATGCGCTCATCGTCCAAACCAATGACGGCTGCCATGGCCCCCTGGCCTACCGGCACGGCCTCTTGCATCGCGGTCGCGCGGATGCGCACCAGACGTAATGCATCGGGCAATGTAAGCGCCCCCGCCGCGGTGAGTGCTGAGTACTCACCCAGACTGTGCCCAGCCATTATCTCAGGCCGCATCCCGCCGGCTTGGATCCATTGACGATACATCAGCACCGCACTCAACAACATGGCAGGCTGCGTATTGACCGTCAAATTGAGTGCATCAGCAGGCCCAGATGCAATGATTTCACTGAGGTCCTCACCCAAAGCGGCATTGGCCTCATTCAATAAATCAGTAACTCCCGGCTGCTCGAGCCAAGCATCCAACATACCTACTGACTGAGAACCTTGGCCTGGAAAAACAAAGGCTAGTTTCATTTTTTATTACCCTTTTCCCGTTATCTATTTGCCCTTATGGGGCGCTGCTGATTAAATGGATTAAACAGATCCTTTAGTGGGCGCAGCATACTCAGGCAGTGCTATAAACGCACCAATACCGAACCCCATGTAAACCCACCCCCCACGCCTTGCAGCATGGCTAGCTGGCCAGGCTGTATCCGACCATCAGCAACCGCCGCATGTAGCGCTAAAGGCACACTGGCTGCCGACGTATTCGCGTGTTGATCAACCG
>JAJYTK010000089.1 GCA_021793095.1 Pseudomonadota bacterium | reverse complement strand
CATGAGCACCTTTTACCATTTGCCCGAGCTTAACCAAGAAGTGGTGCTGTTCACCCACCTGAGTATTCGCGATGATGCGCACGTGCTCTATGGCTTTGGTTCTGACCAAGAGCGGCAAACCTTTAGACAACTCATTAAAGTCAGTGGCATCGGTGCACGCACGGCCCTGTCTATTTTGTCCGGACTCAATGTGGATGAATTGGCCACGGCCATTGAGCAAGAGGACAGCCAAACCTTGACCCAGGTCCCCGGCATCGGCAAGAAAACCGCCCAACGCCTATTGCTCGAATTGAGGGGCAAACTGGCTGCCGTGAGCCCTAACCTCGAGGCTCACAGCAGCACCCATGCGCCCGCCCCACAAAAACGCAGCGATATTGAAAATGCTTTACTGGCGCTGGGCTACAACCAAAAGGAAATTAATCGTGTCCTCAAGGACATAGATGCCGAGCTCAGTGTCGAAGAGAGCATCCGCCAGGCCCTACAAAAACTCGCAGGACGATAAGTGGCTGCACCGCCCATGAGTACTGGGCGAGCCGCCTCGTCGGGCACTGCATCCTGTGTACTTTGGGCCAACTTAGTGCGTGAGGTAGTGTGCAAAGGCAGCGGGATCAACGTTGCCTCCACTCAGGATGACGCCAACGCGCTGCCCTGAGACGGGCACACGGCCCTGTAAGAGGGCCGCTAACCCCAAGGCTGCGGTGGGTTCGATCACCAATTTGAGCTCGGTGGCCACCAGCTGCAGGGCCTGTATCAATGCGCTGTCTGGTACCGTAAGCACATCGCGTGCGTAGCGACGGATCAAGGCAAAGGTAATGGGCGCCAAGGCCTGGGTCAGCGCTCCATCAGCAATGGACTGTGGCGGCTCGATAGTATGGATGACGCCGCTACGAAAAGACTGCTGGCCATCGTCACCGGCCTCGGGCTCCACCCCATACACCGCGCACTCGGGCGCACGCCCTTGCTGGGCGAGTAGGCTACCGGATAGCAGGCCGCCCCCACCCAACGGCACAAACAAAGCATCTAGCTCACCCACCTCGGAAAAGAGCTCATCGGCTGCAGTCCCCTGCCCGGCAATCACATCGGGATGGGCAAAGGGGGGAATGATAGTCGCTCCCTGTTCTCGAGCCAAGGCTTGGGCAATGGCCTCACGGTCCTCACTCAGGCGCTGATAATTGACTACCCGTGCCCCATAACCCAGCACATTATTTTTCTTGATCGCGGGGGCATCCGCCGGCATAACGATGGTGGCTGCAATACCAAAGATCTGGGCAGCCAGGGCCACTGCCTGCGCATGGTTTCCAGATGAAAATGCCACCACGCCGCGTGCTCGTTGCGCCTCGTCCAAAGCAGCAATAGCGTTGTAGGCTCCTCTAAATTTAAAGGCCCCCACCCGCTGCAAGTTTTCACATTTGAAAAACACCTCGGCCCCGACCTGTGCGTCAATGGCCGCAGAACGTAACACCGGGGTGCGCACGGCCTGCCCCGCCAAGCGTTGAGCCGCCTGTTGAACCGCCTGTGCATTTAAATCCATCCACTCATCCATGCCTGAAACTCCTATGCTCATGTTATGCTTTGACCCATGACGACGCCGTTCAGCATCCCGAGCTCGGACTTTCCCCATCGGGCAGTTTCGGGTTAGGATACTGTATATCAACACAGTGAAATAGCCATGGTAATTCAATCCGATCAGCTTGGCAGCTCGGCTGGTGCGCCCCGCCTGATCAGCCCTCATCCGCTCAATCACGAGGACTCCGCCGAGCGCGCCCTGCGCCCCAAACAACTCGACGAATATATTGGCCAGCACAAGGTCCGTGGCCAGCTCGAGATCTTTATCTCGGCCGCCAAACAGCGCCAAGAGGCCCTAGACCACGTGCTGCTCTTTGGCCCACCCGGACTGGGTAAAACCACCCTCGCCCATATCGTCGCCCAAGAGCTCGGCGTCCACCTCAAACAGACCTCGGGCCCCGTGCTCGAGCGCCCCGGGGATCTGGCGGCCATTTTGACCAGCCTCGAGCCCAACGATGTGCTATTCATCGATGAAATTCATCGCCTCTCACCCGTAGTCGAGGAAATACTCTATCCCGCCCTCGAGGACTTTCAAATCGACATCCTCATCGGCGAGGGGCCCGCCGCACGCAGTGTCAAAATTGATCTGCAGCCCTTTACCCTAGTGGGGGCGACCACGCGCGCAGGCATGCTCACCACCCCACTACGAGATCGTTTTGGCATTGTATCTCGACTCGAATTCTATCAGGTGGCCGATTTACAAAAAATTGTCACGCGCAGCGCTGGGCTATTGGGCGTCGAGGCAACCCCCGATGGGGCCGCCGAGATCGCCCGCCGTGCACGCGGCACACCGCGCGTGGCCAACCGTCTCTTGCGACGGGTACGTGACTACGCCGATGTCAAGGCACAGGGCATTATTGACGAGCCGACCGCACAGGCCGCCTTGGCCATGCTCGAGGTCGATCCGCTCGGCCTCGATTTGATGGACCGCAAACTACTTGAAACCATTATTCATCACTTTGAGGGGGGGCCCGTCGGTGTCGATAGCCTCGCCGCTGCCATCAACGAAGAGCGCGACACCATCGAGGATGTCATCGAGCCCTATTTGATCCAACACGGCTTTTTACAACGTACACCACGCGGTCGTCAGGCGACGAGCCGCAGCTGGGAGCACTTGGGCCTCAAAACCCCTACCCGCTCGACACAGCCTGGGCTCTTTGGGGGTCAAGCGGCCGAGGATTAGCGTGCCCATGCTGACTTTGCACGGGTCTGCGCTTTTGATTAAACCACACTGACTGTTTACCTTGCAGGACAGCCCGACTCTGCTCAGTCAATAAAAACGTCCCGTATCCTTGGCTATCGACCCGCAATAACTGCTGGGCCAGCATCTGTCGCGCCATATCTCGCCATTGACTGGCGCTATACTGCGCACCCACCCCAAAGACGCTCAAATGCTGATGTCCAAACTGTATGACTCGCTCTGTCCGGCGTCCTCGTAAAATAGCAATCAAATGAGTCGCACCAAAATGCTGACCATGCTCTCGCCACAAGCGATAAATGGCAGACAAGAGCATTTGCGCCGGGACTGTCCCCTCCCACTGGCGTCCGGGTGACAAGCAATTATCACAATAACCACAAGGCTCAGCGGACTCATCGAAATAGGCCAGCAACCGCTGGCGACGACAATGCACCGTCTCGCACAACCCCAACATCGCATTGATATGTTGCGCCTGTTGCTGCCTAAAAGCACCTTGGGTCGGTGACTCGGCCACCATGCGATGGAGTTGTATGGCATCTTGTAAGCCATAGGCCAGCCAAGCACTGGCAGGTTGACCATCGCGCCCGGCGCGACCGGTTTCTTGGTAATAGCCCTCGATAGAACGCGGTAAGTCAATGTGCGCCACATAACGCACATCGGGTTTATCAATCCCCATGCCAAAGGCAATGGTCGCCACCACAACCACCCCGGGGGTCTCTAAAAACAAAGCCTGATGACGGGCTCGCTGGGCGGTGCTCAGACCTGCATGATAGGGCACTGCCGTCACCCCGCGCTGTTGTAGATAGTGGCTGAGATCCTCTACCCGCGCCCGCGAACGAGCATAAATAATACCGCTATCCCCTGGGTGCTCGGCCTGTATCCACTGCCATAACTGCTCTTTGGTGTTTTTCTTTTCCACCATTTGATAAAAGATATTGGGCCGATCAAAACTAGCGACAAATTGAGCGGCATCCTCGAGCCCCAAACGATGTGCGATTTCCTGCCGCGTTTGTGCATTTGCCGTCGCCGTGAGCGCCACTCTAGGCACCTGGGGCCAATGCTCTGCCAGCATCGATAAACCCAGATACTCAGGTCTAAAATCATGCCCCCACTGTGCCACACAATGGGCCTCATCAATGGCAAATAAAGCTATCGGCAATGATTTTAAAAGCTCTAGGGTACGCGGACTCGTCAAGCGTTCGGGCGCAATATAGAGCAAATCGATGGTGCCCTGGCGCAAAGCCTGCTCGACCTCTTGTGTTTCGTGCCAGCTGAGGGTGGAGTTTAAAAAAGCTGCCTGCACCCCGAGATCCCTGAGACTTTGCACCTGGTCCTGCATCAAGGCAATGAGGGGTGAAATCACAATGGCCACACCGGGGCGCACCAATGCGGGAATCTGGTAGCACAAAGACTTGCCCCCACCAGTGGGCATCAGTACCAAGGCGTGATTGCCGGCACAAATATGCGTGATGATTTCTTCTTGTTGTCCCTTAAATGAGGTATGGCCAAAAACCGTGCGTAACACCTCGTAGGCCTTTTGCATAACACCCCACCTAAGTCATTAAAATGAATCTAACCACCATAGACAACTAGCGGCGGAAATGCAACAACGCCTCGCTAGAGGCATCCAAGGTGCGCTTGAGTACCGAATAACGCTCGAGCAAAGCAGATTTATAAACGACCCCAAGCAAACGTTTTTGGGTTTCATTATTCACCACGGGGAGTCGTTCACCATTGAAATTAACAAAGAGACCCTGCGCATCATCCAGACTCATGGACGAGGTCAACGGCTCAATGGCATCTATTTTCACATGCTCACCCAAGGGCTCATCTTGGGCCTCTGGGTGTTGTATCAGCAGTCGAGTGAGGCTTTGCTGCTCGATCACCCCTTGATAAATATTGCCCTCATCCACGATGTAAATATAGCGTACGGGATAATCCAAAAACATCTGTATGGACTCGCGCACCGTCGCCGTCATGGGCAATACCGTCTCGGCCGGCTTAATGAGCTGATTAATGCGCGTATAACGCAAGGTGTGGCGCAGCAATTCATCACGTTCACGCACCAACACCACATCATACATGGCGACCTCAGCCATGGTGCGCGAAACAAAATAGGCAATCACAGAGGCCATAATCAGCGGCAACACCAATTGGTAGCTAAGGGTCATTTCAAAAATCATCAAAATAGCCATCAACGGAGCACTGGTCGCCGCCCCTAAAAACGCCCCCATCCCCACCAAGGTATACATCACCGGACTGACCTCTAAACCGGGCACCAATGCATGCGTCACATTGGCAAACAAGGCACCAAAAGCCGCCCCCACAAACAGAGCCGGGGTAAACACCCCACCAATGGCTCCCGAGCCCACCGTAATGACAGTGGCAAACACCTTGGCAAACAACATTGAGACAATGGCATACCAAGCCCAATCATCATGCAATAAAGAGCGCACCACACTGTAGCCGTTACCGGCCACCTCAGGG
>JAJYTK010000088.1 GCA_021793095.1 Pseudomonadota bacterium | reverse complement strand
GGACAAACCCTGATATTTGCTGATGGCGACGAACAGGCAACGGTACGCGCTAAAAATGAGATGGGTCTGGTTGAGTTAGCCTTTACTCACCCTATTTTGCCTTTATTAGATCAATATGGTGCGTTACCGTTACCCCCCTATATCACCCATACCCCCACAGCCGACGATGAGCAGCGTTATCAAACGGTGTTTGCTGAACAAGCGGGCGCGGTCGCTGCGCCCACCGCAGGCCTGCATTTTGATCAGGCCATGTTAAAAATGCTTGAGCAGCAATCCATCGCCCAAGCTTTTGTTACCCTGCATGTAGGTGCCGGGACTTTTCAGCCGGTACGCACCGAACGCATTGCAGATCATCAAATGCATGCCGAGTACTTCACCGTCCCTGCTGCCACCTTGCAGGCCATCGAGCAAACCAAGGCTCGCAGAGGGCGTGTGATTGCCATCGGCACGACCAGTGTGCGTGCACTTGAGTCAGCAGCTAACCTCAATAGCCCCAACATACAAGCCCATCAGCGCGCAGATGGCAGCATCTCGGGGGATAGCCGCTTATTCATTACCCCAGGGTATCAGTTTAAATATGTCGATGCCCTGCTGACCAATTTCCATTTGCCTGAATCCACGCTACTGATGCTGGTGTCAGCGCTTGCAGGGCAGGAATCTATCCAAGCGGCTTATGCCCACGCCGTGGCCAAAAATTATCGCTTTTTTAGTTATGGCGATGCCATGTTGATAACTCAATGAACACTATGACCGGATTATCTTTTTCTTTATTGCAAACCGATGGCCAAGCACGTCGAGGCACGTTGACCTTGAATCACGGCCAAGTCCAAACCCCCATTTTCATGCCCGTCGGCACCTATGGGTCTGTCAAAGGCAGGCTCCCTGATGAACTGGAATCTCTGGGTGCCCAGATCGTTTTGGGTAATACCTTCCACCTCTGGCTGCGCCCGGGGACAAAAGTGATTGGCGCCCATGCGGGTTTGCACGATTTTATGGGTTGGCAAAAGCCCATTTTGACGGATTCAGGCGGCTTTCAGGTATTTAGCCTGCAGGGGATGCGCAAAATCACCGAAGAGGGCGTGCACTTTGCTTCCCCTATTGACGGTGCAGCGCTGTTTTTAACGCCCGAAATCTCTATGGATATTCAGCATACCCTCAACTCAGATATTGCGATGGTCTTTGATGAATGCACCCCCTATCTGGTGGGGGGCAAGCCCATTGATCACGAACAGGCGGCCCGCTCAATGCGCATGTCTTTGCGCTGGGCCAAACGCTCGCGCGAACGGTTCAAAGCATTGCAAAACCCCAATGCGCTGTTTGGCATCGTTCAAGGTGGGATGTACGAAGACCTACGTACAGAGTCGCTACAAGGACTCACCGATATTGGTTTTGAAGGATACGCCATTGGCGGCCTGAGTGTCGGCGAGCCTAAAGAAGACATGCAGCGCATCCTCGCACATACCACCCCGCAATTGCCGACCCAAGCCCCGCGTTACCTCATGGGGGTGGGCACCCCGGAGGATCTGGTTGAAGGGGTCAGCCATGGCATTGATATGTTTGACTGTGTCCTGCCCACACGCAATGCCCGCAATGGCTGGTTGTTTACCCGCTATGGCGACATCAAAATTCGCAATGCTCGTTTTCGCGATGATCTACGCCCCCTCGATGAAGATTGCACGTGCTATACTTGCAGCCATTTTAGTCGGGCCTATCTGCATCATTTGCAACGCGCCAAGGAAATCAGCGGGGCACGGCTCAACACAATCCACAACTTGCATTATTATCTTTCTTTGATGGAGGAAATGCGCCAAGCAATAGAAACCCAGAGCTTTGCCACTTGGCGACAGCAGTTTCACGCACAGCGCGCGCAAGGAACGGATTAATTTACATTTCCTGAAAAACCATTTATTTTCTACTGAAACGGCTACAATACAAGCTTAATTAACTTAGCCATAGCCGAAACAACAAATCAATTAGGAGCTCGCACATGTCGATCGCAGACATCCTGCAAATCATCCCCGCCCAGGCTGCGGATGGCGGCAACCCTATCGTTGGCTTATTGCCGCTCATTTTGATGTTCGTCATCCTGTACTTTTTGATGATTCGTCCCCAGATGAAGCGCCAAAAAGAACACCGCAATCTCGTGGCCAATCTCGCCAAGGGTGACGAGATCGTGACCAGTGGCGGTATGCTGGGCAAAATCACCAAGGTTCAGGAAAACTACGTCACTGTTGAGATTTCACAACAAGAAGACAAGCCTGTCGAGATTATTATGCAACGTCAATCTGTTGCTTCGGTCCTGCCCAAAGGCACTGTCAAATCTCTATAAAACTCACACCGTACGATCGTCACGGCCCACTTGCGTCTATGATGTGCAATGCCGTGGCGCTCGACTGCCCGCATAAGCCAGTCTCATGAATCGTTATCCCCTCTGGAAATACCTCATCGTTTTAGCAGCCTTGCTCATCGGGCTGATTTACACCCTACCCAACTTGTTTGGCGAGTCTCCCGCCGTCCAGGTGGCGGGCGCCAAATCCGTCGTCAAGGTCGACTTAGACACGCTCAAACGTATCGAATCCATTTTCGATGAGCACGAAATACCAACCACAGGGGTCTATTTCGAGCAAAATGGTCCCGTTGGCACGGTGCGTGTCCGTTTTGATTCCACTGATACCCAAATCAAGGCCAAAGACCTGCTGGAGCAAGTCCTCAACCCCGACCCAGAGGATCCGAGCTATACCGTCGCTCTCAACCTCATGTCAGCCTCTCCCAATTGGTTGACCGAAATTGGGGCCCTGCCCATGCATTTAGGGCTTGATTTACGAGGCGGTGTGCACTTCTTGCTCGAGGTCGACATGGAGGGGGCGCTCAACACGCGCTACGATTCGCTGGCCTCTGACCTGCGCACCCAGCTGCGCGACGCCAAGATTCCCTTTAAACAAATCGAGCGTGAGCGACACAGTGTGCTGCTCACCTTTGATAGCACAGAGCAACGCGATGAGGCACAAACCGAGATTCGCCGCAACGACCGCGATCTCGAGTTTACCCCCGACCCAAACGGCCCAGAGCTCATCGTACAGCTCTCGCCCTTGGCGATTAATGAGGCGCAAACCAATGCGTTGAGCCAAAACATCAGCACCCTGCACAACCGTATTAATGAGCTAGGGGTGGCTGAGCCCATCATTCAGCAACAGGGCAATGACCGTATTGTGGTGCAGCTGCCTGGGGTCCAAGATGTGGCCAAGGCCAAAGAAATCCTAGGTCGTACAGCAACACTAGAAATTCGCATGGTGGATGATTCTCCGGCCGCCATGAACGCACTGTCCTCTGGGCGCGTGCCTTTTGGGCTCGAGCGTTATAGTGACCGCGAGGGTCACGAGCTGCTGCTGCGCCGCCAGGTGATTCTAACGGGGGAAAACCTCCAAGACGCCCAACCCGGCCGTGACTCACAATCACAACAGCCCACGGTCAACCTGACCTTGGATCAAAAAGGGGCCCGCATCTTCCGTGATGTGACCCGTAATAACGTCAATAAGCGCATGGCCATTGTGCTGTTTGAGCAGGGCAAAGGCGAGGTGGTCACCGCCCCAGTGATTCGCAGTGAAATTCCCAGCGGGCAAGTACAGATTTCCGGCAATATGGGCCCCCAAGAGGCGGCGGATATCGCGCTCTTGTTGCGCGCGGGTTCACTGGCTGCCCCCATGGAAATCATCGAAGAACGCACCATTGGCCCAAGCCTTGGGGCGGCCAATATCGAACAGGGCTTTAACTCCACACTCTATGGTTTTATTGCCTTGGCAATCTTTATTATTGTTTACTACAACCTCTTTGGCATATTTTCCACGCTGGGGTTGACCTTTAACATCCTGCTATTGTTAGCGGTGCTGTCGATGTTGCAGGCCACCCTCACCTTGCCAGGGATTGCCGCCATTGCGCTGACATTGGGGATGGCTATTGATGCCAACGTACTCATTAACGAAAGGATTCGCGAAGAGCTACGCAACGGCCTCAACCCTCAACAAGCCATACATCTAGGCTTCGAACGCGCCTGGGCAACTATTTTTGACTCTAACTTGACCAGTCTGATTGTGGGTATTGTGTTGCTTGCCTTTGGTTCAGGCCCTGTGCGCGGCTTTGCCGTCGTGCATTGTATCGGTATTTTGACCTCAATGTTCTCATCAGTCATCGGGGTACGGGCATTGGTCAACCTATGGTATGGCCGACGCCGCCGCTTGCAACGCATTTCCATCGGCCAAGTATGGAAGTCGGAAAACGTTAAATAAGGGTAGCCATCATGGAGTTTTTTCGCATCAGTCGCACCATCCCTTTCATGCGCCATGTCAAGCTGCTCAACCTGATCAGCTTGGTGGCCTTTGTTCTGGCGGTCTTTTTTATCGCTACCCGCGGGTTTAACTTATCCATTGAATTTACGGGTGGAACAGTGATGGAGGTGCAATACCCCCAAGCCGCCCAGGTCGATGAGGTCCGCGAGGCATTGTCCGAGGTGGGTTATACGGATTTTCAGGTTCAAAACTTTGGGACCTCTCGCGATATTATGATCCGTTTACCCACCATTGATGATTCAGATACCGGCGAACAAAGCGAACAGGTCATGCGCGCACTCGAGGCCCAAAGCCCCGATGTGAGCCTACAGAGGGTTGAGTTTGTCGGCCCTCAGGTCGGCGAGGAGTTAGTCCAAAGCGGTTTATTAGCCCTACTCTTTGTGGTCATTGGCATCATGGTCTATTTGGCCTTTCGCTTTGAGTGGAAACTGGCCATCGCATGTGCGGTCGCCAACCTGCACGACGTGGTGATTATTTTAGGGTTTTTTGCCCTCTTCCAATGGGAATTCACGCTGGCGGTATTAGCTGGGGTGCTGGCCGTTTTGGGTTATTCGGTCAACGAGTCGGTGGTCATCATGGATCGTATCCGTGAAAACTTTCGTATCCAGCGCCGCATGCCTGTGGTCGAAACCGTCGATCTGTCGATTACCCAAAACATCTCGCGCACCATCATTACCCACGGGTCTACCCAAATCATGGTGCTGTCGATGTTTTTCTTTGGCGGCCCCACACTCAAGTACTTCTCTCTGGCGTTGACCATTGGGATTTGGTTCGGGATTTATTCCTCGGTCTTTGTGGCCTCTGGCGTCGCCCTCATGCTTGGCCTCAAGCGCGATGACCTGATCAAAAAAGTCATCTCTAAAGACGACGATCCCAGTGTGATTGAGGGTGAGGAGGGCTAACCCCCCCTCACCATGGTGGAC
>JAJYTK010000087.1 GCA_021793095.1 Pseudomonadota bacterium | reverse complement strand
TAATCTCGGGATGATAGCCGATGGATTGGGCCTTGTGCGTGAGATAATAAGGGTCCACACCAATACAATGCCCCCCCACTAAGCCTGGGCGGAAGGGCAAAAAGTTCCACTTGGTCCCAGCGGCCTCGA
Source organism: Pseudomonadota bacterium (assembly GCA_021793095.1). Taxonomy (GTDB): domain Bacteria; phylum Pseudomonadota; class Gammaproteobacteria; order Burkholderiales; family Burkholderiaceae_B; genus Paenalcaligenes. Next base: position 5,276 of record JAJYTK010000087.1, on the reverse strand, counting down.
GCACGTCCTCGGTATCAATATTTAAACGATTGAAAATCAGCGCCAACTCATTAATCAATGCAATATTGACATCACGCTGTGTATTTTCAATCACTTTGGCTGCCTCGGCCACCTTGATAGAGGCCGCCTTGTGGGTGCCGGCGGTAATAATTTCAGCGTACAGGGCATCGATCTTATCCGCGATCTCCGGCGTCGAACCCGAGGTCACCTTGACGATACCCGGCAAGCGGTTTTTCTTGTCCCCGGGGTTGATGCGCTCGGGACTGTAACCCGCGAAAAAATCTTCGTTATAGCGCAGACCCGACACGGATTCGAGCACCGGCACACATACCCCCTCGGTTGCCCCTGGAAATACAGTCGACTCATAAATAACGATGTCGCCTTTTTTAAGCACCTTGCCAATGGTTTCGCTGGCCCGTATCAACGGCTCGAGCTGGGGCTGTTTGTATTCATCAATGGGGGTAGGGACTGTCACCACAAACACATTTGCGGCGGCTAATTCATTGGGATCAGCGGTGTAATGCACCAGCTTGGCCGCTAATAAATCCTCTTGTTCGACCTCGAGGGTGCGGTCCTCACCCGCCCGCAGCTCATCAATGCGACTCGGATTAATATCAAAGCCAATGACAGTGCGCTTCTTTCCAAACTCCACAGCCAAAGGTAGGCCCACATAGCCTAGGCCAATGACTGCCAACTTCATGTCTTGTGTTGACACGGCATTCCCCTTTTTAAAAAATTTTTATCTCGTGCACGACCACAGCGTACACCATGATGAATCGTTGAAAACAGATCGGGCAGACAATGTGTTGCTCGGCTAACCACCATTTTGCTTGTGCGGATCGGCGTCAGAGGGCGTTGAGTTCTCATCCTGTCGTGTGCCCGCAGCGCTATGCGATGATGCCTCGTCTTGGGCCTGTCGCCCATGCGCGCGCCGTACAGAAGGCAGTAGCAGCCAACGCGGCCGCCGCCAGCGGACCAAACTCGCGTATAGCCAGATGTAACACAGGGAAAACACCAGCAAGCTCAGCACCAACATCCAGGCATTATCCCACCAGATAGTGGCCGGCACTAATCCAATCAGCACCAACCCCCAAAGATAAGGTGAGGCCATCGCATTAGAGGTCGGCGGCACATAACGCCGCCCCTCGCGCAGGACGCTGACGCGTACCAAACGCCGAAACACCAGCTGATGTAAATGCAAGGAATCGGGCTGGTCCACGGGCACATTACGCTTAAATAAGCGACGCCAAATAGAAAACATCGTCTCAAAGACGGGATAAAACAGCACCGCCAACGCATAAAAAGGCGAAATACTGGGATTACGTACCACCAGCAACACGGCTAACTCTGCCAGCATAAAGCCGAGGAAATAGGCCCCCCCATCACCCAAAAAGACGCGGCCAAAGGGAAAATTCCAGGCCAAGAAGCCCAAGGTAGAAAAAGCCAAAGAGGTGGCGATGAGCACAATGGGGTAATCTTGCACCTGCCAAGCCACAGCAGCCAACGAGGCGGCCATCAGCACGGCCACCATCCCGGCCAAACCATTGATGCCATCAATGATGTTGAGGGCGTGCGTACACCCCCCCACTGCCACCACCGTGAATATCAAGGAAATGGGCCAAAACGACAGTAGCCAATTGGCCCATTCCACATCGACACGCACCACACCGCCCAGCAGCCACCATGCAATAGCGGCCGAAGCAAAGGCAGCGAGTAACCGCTTTAAAGAGCCTACGTCCTTGCTGATATCCTCAACCACCCCGGCCACAAAAACGGGCAGCGCCGCAATAAACAACACCGGCCACAGCCAAGTCAAGGTCATATTGCTGGGTCCTAATACCAGCAACCCTGCCAAACTACCCGCCCAAATGGCTAAGCCACCGACGCGAGGTGCGGGCCGCAAATGACTGGCCTGAGGCTTGTCCATATCAGTATCGCCCGTCAATTTGCCATGCCAACGTTCGGAAAGGACAATAATCCCTCCGACCACAAAGGCCACGGTAGCAATAGACAGCCAAGTCACGAGATCCCAGGTCGCAGAACCCTGCACAACACCCCCTAAAAAATGAAGATCACCCCATATTATCGACTGCAAATGTAACTTTCCCAAGCCCTGCGCAGATACAGATGCAACAAAAACTGTTCCTGAGTGAGCAGTCAATCAGAGCACATAACGGTGCTCATCCCAATAGCCCGGCCGATTATAAATCGCACGAATATATTCAATAAATCGTTGCACCTTGGCGGGCAAGTACTGCTGTTGAGGATACACGGCCTGAATATCGTAATTAGGCAATGCATATTCATCTAGCACCGTCACCAATTCCCCTTTTTTTAACTCGGGATGGATTTCCCAAGTCGAGCGCCATGCAATGCCATGCCCTTGTTTGGCCCAATGATAGAGGAGCTCACCGTCATTACATGCCACATCACCATTGACACGGATGGCAAACGGCTTGCCATTGCGCATAAAAGTCCATCCCTGTTGCTGCCCCCCTTGTAAGTTAAAGGCCAGGCAATTAAAACGCGCTAAATCTTCGGGCTTTTTAGGGACCCCATGCTGCTCAAAAAATTCGGGCGCCCCGCAGACCACACGCCGATTGGGGAATAAATTAATGGCCACGTAGTTAGGATCAATCACCCCACCGATGCGTATGGCCATGTCATACCCCTCACGCACGAGGTCCACCACGCTGTCTGTAAAATTAAAAGACAACTTGAGCTCGGGATATTTCTTTTTAAATCCCATCACATGGGGCGCCACATGGTGACGCCCAAATGAGGCCGGAGCTGACACCACCAAATGACCTCGGACCAACTCTCGTTGGGCACTGATGCTGGCCTCGGCCTCGTCGAAATCCAACAGTAGTTTCTTGCAACGCTCGAGAAACTGCTCGCCGAGCACCGTCAACGTCAATCCTCGAGTGGAACGATGCATCAGGCGCACGCCCAATCGCTTTTCCAGAGCGTCCAGACGACGCCCCAACACGACCGGGGTCACCCCCTCGACCTCTGCAGCCGCGGCAAAACTGCCGTGCTCAGCAACTAAAGCAAAGGTCCTAAATTCGGTATAACGACTCATTACAATCCTCAAAACAGGTTACTGCATCGGCATCACAGACACGATTGACATCCTCTGGCGTGCTGATGCTCTGCCTTATTCTACTACGTCATTTGTCCCAATCGGCCGCCCTAGAAACGACTCGGAACAAAGAAGCAAATGCGTATAATAGCCCTGTATTTATGCTGAGAAAATATGCCCTTGCATGACTGCTTGGGTTGCTTACCCACCTAACCTCAAGGGAATCCATTGTCTATGAGCGCTGCCGCCCCCATCGCCACCCTCGAGCACATGCTGGCCACCGCCATTGATGTCGCTCGTCCAGAAAATTGCCTGCCGCGTTTTCTACCCACCCCACCCAAGCACGGGCGTACCTATGTGATCGGGGCAGGTAAAGCCGCCGCGGTGATGGCCCGCACCCTCGAGGCCCACTGGACAGGCCCTCTGAGTGGCATTGTGGTCACCCGATATGGCTATGAAGTTGACTGCGCACAGATAGAAATTTTGCAGGCCGCCCACCCCGTTCCTGATGAAAACAGCCTCGAGGCCGCCCGGCGTATCCAGGCAGTCGCACAGCAAGCCACTGCCGATGATTTAGTCATCATGCTGATTTCAGGTGGAGGATCTTCATTATTATGTTTGCCCGCCACCGGCATCACGCTCAAAGAAAAACAGCATATTCACGACGCCTTACTGCATAGTGGTGCAAATATCCGCGAGATGAACTGCGTACGCCGACACCTATCGGCCATCAAGGGCGGTCATCTGGCCCAAGCCTGTGCGCCAGCGCGCGTGCACAACCTCATCATTTCAGATGTGCCTGGCGATCACCTGATTGACATTGCCTCTGGCCCCACAGTGGCCGATCCCACCACCTGTGCGGATGCACTTCGAATCATTGATCGCTATAATGTCCCAGTTTCAGCGCAGGTGCGGGCACATTTGGAAAAGGGTCACTACGAAACCCCCAAGCCTACAGCAGCGGCTTTTAAACGCGTTAAAAGCCAACTCATTGCCACTGCGCAACAATCATTGACGGCGGCCGCCGAGGTCGCCCAACAGCATGGTTACCAGAGCTTGATACTGGGCGATGCTATAGAGGGCGAATCACGCGAGGTGGCCAAGGTCTTAGCAGGTATTGCGCACAGCATTGTGCGCTATCAGCAGCCCCTTGGGGCCCCTTGTGTCCTGTTATCCGGTGGTGAAACAACGGTCACAGTACGCACCAAAGGCCAAGGAGGACCCAATGTTGAGTTTTTATTGGGCGCACTGCTGGCACTACAAGGCAATGCACAGGTGTATGGGCTGGCTGCAGATACCGATGGTGTCGATGGCAGCATGGAGGTGGCGGGGGCATGGTTTGACCCGCAGAGCCTGCAAAAAGCATGGGATCAGGGGCTAAACCCCCAACAGTTTTTAGACAATAATGATGCCCATCGCTTTTTTGCCTTGCTTAAACAGCAGGCAATCACCGGCCCAACGCACACTAATGTCAATGATTTTCGGGCGTTATTGATCACGCCGCCAAATCAACCACTACTTTAATTAGGAGCTTTTCATTATGAAAACCATCAAACAACTCACCCTGGAAGACGTCAAGAAAATGGGCGCCGCCGCTGAGGCCGAAGCACAAAAACAAGGTTGGGCAGTCAGCGTGGCCATCGCCGATGCAGGCGGCCACCTCTTGTGGTTCCAAAGAGGGGATGGAGCTCCTGGCATGAGCGCCACCATTGCCCCTGATAAAGCGCGCACCAGTGCACTGAGCGGTCGCGCCAGCCAAGATCTCGAGGACATGGTCAACAATGGCCGTACCGCGGCACTGTCCATGCCCATCGTCCCCCTTGGTGGTGGCCTGCCTATCGTCGTTGACGGTGTGGTGATTGGCGGCATCGGCGTTTCCGGTGTACTGCCCCACCAAGATGCCCAAGTAGCCGAAGCTGGCGTCAAGGCACTGTCTTAATCCTGCTGCGCCGCAGCATTTTGCGGCTGACACCACGCATTTAGATCAACCCACCCTTCTCACGGGTGGGTTTTTTGAACCTGGTTCCTGCCCAACAACACGACACCTCATGGGCATGCTCATGGGCGTGCCTTGGGAAGAACAACCCCGTCAGCCCTACTCGTCGACAAGCACCATGCACTGTTTATAGACAAAAAAAAGCCCGAGATCTGATGATCTCGGGCAAAATCCACCAAAGGAGGAGGGTGGAGGAGA
>JAJYTK010000086.1 GCA_021793095.1 Pseudomonadota bacterium | reverse complement strand
CGATCTTACAGGGGTAACGGGTTTTGGTGCGCTCATTACCCAGGATAAAGTACGTGTCCGTGTCCTGACCAATTCCTATGATGCGACTGATGTCGCCATTGTTCATGCTGGCTATATGAAACATAGGAAAAACCTGCTGCGCGCGGGGGTTGAGTTATTTGAACTCAAAAAGACCATCCAAGATGATGCTCCCCTGCCGCGCCGTATTAAACGCAGGATACGCAAACCTATTGGTATTGCAGGATCTAGCTTACATGCAAAAACATTTGCTGTGGATGGCAAGCGTTTATTTGTCGGATCATTTAATTTTGATCCTCGCTCAGCATTACTCAATACTGAGCTAGGCTTCGTGATCCATAGCCCCAAATTAGCGGCACAAGTGTCGCAATTATTCGAGGAAGACATACCACTACTGAGCTATCAGGTGGTACTCACCCCCGATGGAAAATTACGCTGGATTGAACGCTATCCCGATGATAAAACCCAGTATAAACGCCATGAAACTGAACCAAATACTACGTTAGTAGAGCGTTTTTGGTTGGGTTTTTTATCGCGTCTACCCATCGAATGGATGCTCTAAAAATAAATATGCCCAACCTTATATTTTGACATTGCGCCCCGCGGCCAAACCAAACGCTAGCATTAGTGTAGCAACGACCAAACAAAACACGAGCATCGGTACCCAACTTTGACTCCAATCATAGAAAGCCCCCATGAGCGAAGGTCCGGTCGCTGCCAGTAAATAGCCTACAAACTGGGCCATCCCGGCCAAAGAGGCTGCCTGAGCGGTGCTGTTTACCCGCATTCCAAAAAAGGATAAGGCCAACACAAACACTGCCCCGCTGCCTAAACCTAATAGCAACGACCAGAGCAATGCCAAACCAGGCAGCCACAGCAGTCCTAACAAACTAATAAAAATAGGTAGAACCGCACATACCACTGCAGGTCTTTGGTCAGAAAAATGCCGCACCACAGGCAAGATGAGTAAACCCGCCACAGCAGAAGCCAACTGCATTAATCCATGCATGTTGGCAGCGGCGGTTGCACCAAAGCCTAAGGAAGTTAATAAAGAGGGTAACCAACTGACGAAAATATAGTAAAACAGAGAATTACAGCCTAAAAAGAAAGTCACTTGCCAAGCAATAGAGCTACGCCACAGCGGCGTACGCTGTTGGTTTGCCGTATGATTGTGGCGACGCGGCCCTTTGCGGATTTGGGGCAACCATACCAGCCAACTCACGATAATCATCAGTGATACGCTGAATAGTGAGGTGCGCCAGCTCCAGGGCGTATATTCTGTTAATGGAATGGCCAGTGCAGAAACAATAGCCGCTGACACCCCCATCATGAGTGAATAAATAGCGGTTAAAAATGCGATGCGTTGAGGGAAATAGCCCTTTATCAGACTGGGCACCAACACATTGCCCAACGCAATGCCAACAGCAATTAAATTGTTGCCCGCATATAGGGAAAAAATAGAGGGATATATGCGCCAAAACACCCCAATAACCATTGCACTGAGGGCCAAAAACAAAGCTCGTTCTAAACCAACCGCCCTTGCCAACGGAGCCGCAACCAAAGAAAATAATGCGAATACCAATAATGGGCTTGAGGTGAGTAAACCTGCTTGAGCAGCACTTAGATTAAAACTTTGCTGGATGCTTTCAATCACTGGTGCGACACCAGTCACTGGCGCACGTAAATTAGCAGCAATACATATAATGCCAATAACCAGCCACTCTGGGCGGCGAAAATAGCTTTTTCTTTTGACCGTCATAAATAATCACATTAATACTTTAGTAATGCCCCGACTCGGTGAATACCGCGCATAAAAATCGCGATAGCCACCCTCTTTTTGTAAAGGATAAATCATGCAATTTGCAGCTAATCTCAGTACGCTTTTTTCGGCCCAAACACCCTTTGAAGAACGCTGCCGTGCCGTGGCAAAACAACAATTTAAAGCAGTAGAAATTCTTTTCCCCTACGCCGCGCCCATTGAATCGTATGTACATCCCCTACAACAACATGGGCTAGAAGCAATATTAATCAATACACCCAATGAAGCGGGTGAATTTGGATATGCCGCACTCCCTGGTAAAGAGCAGGCATTCCAGTCAGCCTTTGATATTGCATTAGAGGTGGGCCAAGCTCTGGGCGTCAAAGCCATCCATGTCATGGGCGGCAACCTAACCACGGGCACCACAAAAGGATGGGAAAAAACCTTATACAATAATATGAGCAAGGCATTAAGGCAAGTGCAGGGCACCGGAATTATGTTGCAATTAGAAGCCCTAAACCGGATCGATGTCCCTCAATATGCCTATTCGGATCCCTTGGAGCTATTACCCATTATTAAAGAATTAGATCACCCCCAAGTCGGACTACAATTTGATTTCTACCATACTCTGATGCAAGGCTATGATCTGCTGAAAACTCTGGAGCAGTGCCTACCCTACATCAGTCACGTGCAAATTGCCTGCCCATCGGGTCGGCACGAGCCCGATTTTAGTCAATATCCGGTGCTCTTAGAGGGGTTAAATTTTTTGGCAAATGTCGGGTATCAGGGCTGGGTAGGTCTAGAGTACTCGCCGCAAGAAACATTTGAGGAGAGTCTGGGTTTTCTGCAATCGTTTACAAAACAATCCACCACCCGCTAAGCGTTCCTTTTTATATGATATTTATTCAAAATTGAGGTTTATATGTCTGACAACAATGTTTCCTCTGCTGCTAAGCCTCAACCAGTGATTGCTGGCTATCACTCCCATGTGTACTTTGATGCCCACACTTTTGAGCAGGCCGAATCACTATGCAAGGCAGCGGCGGCACAATTTCCTGAGTTGATCATGGGACGCATGCATCAGCGCCCTGTTGGACCACATCCTGATTGGAGCTGTCAGCTTTCTTATCCTCGTGATTTACTCAATGATGTCCTGCCATGGCTGGCGGTCCACCGAGATGGACTCGTCATCTTTACCCATCCACTGAGTGGCGATGACTTGCGCGATCATAGAGACTATGCCATCTGGATGGGGGCAGTACGGCCATTGGATTTGAGTATTTTCAAATGATTGGCAGCGGCGCCAATCCCAACGGATACGGGCTGGGGGCCATTCGACGGACAATATCTTGTAGCGCCGATTGAATCATTTCCTCTACAACCGGGTGGTAATAAGTCGCCTGCAATAATTGGTGTGCAGTCATTTCTTGCTCTAATGCCAGCGCAAGCATTTGCCCCAAATGCTCGGCACGGGGGCCTACCATGCTAGCGCCGAGCAATTTACCAGTGTCTTTTTGTGCGTATATGCGCAACAACCCATCGGCATCGCTCAAAATACGGCTGCGCCCATTCGCGCGGCTGCGGGCCTGGCCAATTAAAAGGTTATCTTTATCCAGAGCGCCAAATAGAGCCCCAACTGAAATAATATCTGGCTGAGTAAAGGCAATGGCGAGTGGGGTTTTACGTGCAAACTTTTGTGGTGTGCGTTGTACCGCATTAAAACCTGCCATCGCCCCTTCTGCCGCCGCCTCATGCATCAGGGTGCGCTCGCTGTTGGCATCCCCCGCAATAAACACAGGCCAATCACCCACTTGTAAAGTGTTTCTGTCGTAACTTAACTGACCTTGGGCATTGAGTTCAAAGCCTGCTTTAGCGAGATCGAGTTGATCCAGATTAGAACGTCGGCCTAAAGCAACCAACACTTTGTCTACAGCGATGCTGGCCTCTTTAGTTTTGAGGTTGACCCCCTGCTCCGTCGACTCTAGCTCTGCTGGAGCACCTAAATACATGGGGAACTCTTTGCCCAGGGTTTCCATGGCCGCCGCTGCGACCTCAGGATCTTTAATTCCTCCAATCGCGTCGGCCATATCAGCGCCCACCACTTCGACTCCCAATCGGGCCATGGTAAGCCCCATTTCCAGTCCAATAGCACCTAAGCCAAGCACTCCTAGGCGCTCTGGTAGTGTGTCTAGTTCAAATAGATCATCGGTAGTTAAGATGTATTCACTAAAAGGAGATAAGAAATCTGGGACGATAGGACGCGACCCTGCCGCAATAACCACTGACTGCGCCTCGACGTATTGCTCGCCTTGATCCGTGGTGACTGCAAGCAGATTGGGCTTCAAGAAATGGGCCCTGCCCATTAACAAATGATCCCCAGCTAATTGACGGGCGCTTTCTGCCGCGCCTGATGCAAAGTCATCGCGTAAATCACGCACCTTGGCCCAAGCAGCCTGACGATCAATTTTTAAATTTTCTGTGCCTTGAATGCCGTATTTGGCTTGCTCATTACGCACTGCCCACAGTTCAGCAGCATGTAGCGCCGCTTTAGAGGGCATGCAACCAACACGTGCACAAGTCGTACCCAGTGGGCCGTGGTCAATTAAAACAAAACTCTTTTTAGCGCGCTTGACCTCTCTTAACGCATACAAACCCGCCGTTCCAGCACCAATAATGGCAACATCTACTTTTTGCGTGATCGACATACCTGCCCCCTGCTTAGAATTAAATAATCTGTGTCGTCAGCCGTAATCTGAACATCATCAGTATACACAAACATATAACAAGATAATGTTCGATTTGTATTTTCCCCGAGTTTGGTGGCGCCTGAGATCACAAATTCAATAGAGTAAAAATATATCTTTGTATTGGTAAAAAGCATAAAGCTTAAATACAATTAATCACCAGCCCATAATGTTCTTTTGGCTAAATACTTCACTGCCCTACCTTGAGGAGCTGTACAAAATTATGAGTTACCTTGCTTATAAGCATCTGCACACCAGCTTTGCTACGCTGAGTATCATTTTTTTCATCATACGCGCTTATTGGTCTGTACTCGAGCGGGGGTGCTTACAAAATACCTTTGTACGAGTGGCCCCTCATATTATTGACACTTTATTTTTGCTTTCTGGGCTCGCAATGGCATTCACCATCGGCTTTAATCATCCATGGTTAATTGCCAAAATTATCGGTTTGATTGCTTATATTTATGCTGGGATTTATGCCATACGCCGTGGCCGTACCCCTCAAATACGTTTACTGAGTGCCGTCATTGCGGTCTTAATATACGTTTATATCGTCGGTATTGCGCTCAATAAGAGCGTCCTTTCATTTTTTGCTTAATTGCGCCCGCATTGGCATAACGCCAGTGCCCAGGCAGCAACTCATCGAGCCGCCAAGGGCCAATTTGTACACGCACTAAACGCAACGTCGGCAATCCTACCGCAGCAGTCATCCGCCGCACTTGCCGGTTGCGTCCTTCACTGATGCGCACCTCTAACCAATGGGTGGGGATATGCGCTCGGTATCTGATGGGAGGATGTCTGTCCCATAGTACCGGTGCGTCTATGCAGCGAACACTGGCAGCTGCTGCCCATCCATCACGCAACTGGACCCCGCGCTGTAATCGCCCTAATTGTTCGCGTTTAGGGGTGCCTTCTACTTGGGTCCAA
>JAJYTK010000085.1 GCA_021793095.1 Pseudomonadota bacterium | reverse complement strand
GTGCGCCTTGGCGTGTGAGTTCTATTCTGGCAGTGGCTGACCATAACGTACCGACTACCGATCGTGCGGCGGGTATTGCCGATCCTGTATCCCGTTTGCAGGTCGATACGCTGGTTAAAAACTGCGAAAAATACGGCATCACGCTCTACAACATGGGCGACCTACGCCAAGGGATTGTTCACATCATTGGCCCCGAGCAAGGAGCGACCTTGCCTGGCATGACTGTGGTATGTGGCGATTCTCATACCAGCACGCATGGTGCTTTTGGTGCTTTAGCCTTTGGTATTGGTACTTCTGAGGTCGAGCATGTATTGGCCACCCAAACCTTGCACATGAAAAAAAGCAAAAACATGCAGGTGCGTATTGAAGGTGAGTTGCCATTGGGGTGCACTGCCAAGGACCTGGTGCTGCACATCATTGGTGAAATCGGGACGGCCGGTGGGACAGGCTACGCCATCGAGTTTGCGGGCTCAACCGTGCGCTCTCTGAGCATTGAGGGGCGCATGACGGTGTGTAATATGGCGATTGAGGCCGGCGCCCGTTCTGGCTTGGTGGCTGTGGATGACAAAACCATTGATTACTTCCGGGGTCGCCCTTATGCGCCAACGGGCGAGATGTGGCATCAGGCAGTTGAGTACTGGCGTACATTGCGCAGTGACGAGGGGGCGCATTTTGATAAAGTGATCGAGATTAATGCGCGCGATATTAAACCGCAGGTGACTTGGGGCACCTCTCCTGAGATGGTGTTACCCGTGGACGCCGCCGTACCCGATCCTGAGCGTGAGCGTGACAGCCTTAAACGCCAGGGCATCGAGCGCGCACTCGAGTATATGGGGCTAACCCCTCGCCAGGCCATTACAGATATAAAACTTGACAAGGTGTTTATTGGCTCGTGCACCAATGCGCGCATAGAAGATTTGCGTGCAGCAGCCCAAGTGGCACGGGGGCGCAAGGTAGCCTCTAATATCAAACTCGCCATGGTGGTGCCGGGTTCGGGTGTGGTCAAAGAGCAAGCAGAACAAGAGGGACTTGACAAGATATTTATTGAGGCTGGCTTTGAGTGGCGAGAGCCGGGTTGCTCAATGTGTTTGGCCATGAATGCCGATAGACTAGAGCCTGGTGAGCGCTGTGCATCGACCTCTAACCGCAACTTTGAGGGGCGCCAAGGGCAGGGCGGGCGTACACACTTAGTGAGCCCGGCAATGGCCGCAGCAGCAGCGGTGGCAGGTCATTTTGTAGATGTCAGAGCTTTAAACTAAGAGGGTCAAAATGCAAGCATTTACTGTACACGAAGGGTTGGTCGCACCTCTGGATAGGGAAAATGTCGACACCGACTTGATCATCCCCAAACAATTTCTTAAGTCCATTAAGCGCACAGGGTTTGGACCTAATTTATTTGACGAGCTGCGCTACTTGGATCATGGCGAACCGGGTATGGACAATAGCAAAAGGCCGCTCAATCCAGATTTCGTATTGAATCAAGAGCGTTATCAGGGGGCGTCCATTCTGTTGGCGCGCCGTAATTTTGGTTGTGGCTCTAGCCGCGAACATGCTCCCTGGGCCCTATTACAAGACGGTTTTCGCGCCATTGTTGCGCCTTCTTTTGCTGATATTTTCTATAACAACAGCTTTAAAAACGGGTTATTGCCCGTGGTGCTCACTGAATTAGAAGTGAATCGTTTATTTGATGAGGTAAAGGCCTTTCCAGGTTATCGATTGATCATTGACCTCGAGGCCCAAAAGGTGGTTAGCCCATCCGGCGATGAGTTTTTCTTTGATATTGACCCCAGCCGTAAGCAAGCACTTTTGAGCGGCCTAGATGAAATTGGTGCCACACTCAAGCAAGCAGACAAGATTCGACAATTCGAGGCAGAGCGCTTAGCGCGTTACCCTTGGTTGGTCGCTGATGGCTTAGGACAATAAAGGAATGATAGAAAATCATGGGTGTGTCTTATTGATAGCGGCCCAAAGCTTTTAGGAACAAGGTGTATTATGTCGACATTGATTGCTGTGATGGCAGGGGATGGCGTTGGCCAAGAAATTACTCAAGAAGCAGTGCGTGTCTTACAGGCGCTGGAGCTCGATTTAGAGTTTGTAGAGGCAGAGGTAGGGGGGGCCGCTTATGAGGCCCATGGCCATCCTTTACCCAAACAAACTATTGAGCTGGCAAAAAAGGCACAAGCGGTTCTGTTCGGCGCGGTGGGTGATTGGAAATATGACGAATTGCCCCGTCACCTAAGACCAGAACAGGCTATTTTGGGCTTACGCAAAGAGCTAGGCCTATTTGCTAATTTGCGTCCTGCCTTATTATTTTCTTCGCTGGCCGAGGCATCTAGCCTCAAGCCCGAGGTGGTGTCGGGTTTAGATATCATGATCGTGCGCGAATTAACGGGTGATATTTACTTCGGCGAGCCCAGCGGAGTGCGCACAGTCCAAGAGGGGCCTTTTGCAGGGGAGCAGCAGGGTTTTGATACGATGTTGTATGCACAGAGTGAAATCCGTCGTATTGCTCATCTGGCCTTTCAGGCGGCACAAAAACGACAAAAAAAGCTCTGCAGCGTTGACAAGGCTAATGTTCTTGAAACCTCGCAGTTATGGCGCGATACTGTAAATGAGGTCAGTCAGGAATATCCGGACGTCAGTTTGTCACATATGTATGTGGATAATGCTGCGATGCAGTTAGTACGCGCGCCCAAAGAGTTTGATGTGATCGTGACCGGTAACCTGTTTGGCGATATATTGTCGGACGAGGCGGCGATGCTCACAGGATCTATTGGCATGCTACCGTCAGCCTCCCTCAATGATAGTCAACAAGGCTTATACGAGCCTATCCATGGCTCTGCGCCGGATATTGCAGGACAAAACAAAGCAAACCCTTTGGCCACCATTTTATCCGCCGCTATGCTGCTGCGCTATTCATTGCATAATGATGAGGCAGCAAATCGTATCGAACGTGCAGTACAAAAGGTGCTTGAGGAGGGTTACCGCACTGCTGATATTGAACAGCCTGGTTGTACGCTCGTTGGTACCGCAGAAATGGGTGATGCGGTCATCCAAGCATTATAATTTTTATACATTCCAAATCAGTAGGTGTTTTTTTCATGAAACAAGCAGTAGGTTTAATCGGTTGGCGTGGTATGGTGGGCTCGGTGCTCATGCAGCGCATGCGCGATGAAGGTGATTTCGAATTATTCGAGCCTGTTTTCTTTTCCACCAGCAATGCGGGTGGAGCTGCTCCTGATTGGGCGGAAGGCGTGGGTCCTCTACAGGATGCTTATGATATAGAGACATTAAAAAAGCTGCCCATTATCGTGACGTGCCAAGGGGGTGATTACACCAGCGAGGTTTACCCTAAACTGCGCGCTAGCGGCTGGGACGGTATCTGGATTGACGCCGCGAGCACCTTACGTATGGATGATGATTCCATCATTGCTCTGGATCCGATTAACCGCGAGCTCATTGATGCGGGTTTAAAAAATGGTGTCAAGCAATTCATCGGCGGTAACTGCACAGTGAGTTGCATGCTGATGGGGTTAGGTGGCTTATTCAAGCATGACCTCATCGAATGGATGACCAGCATGACGTATCAGGCGGCCTCGGGCGGCGGGGCGCAACATATGCGCGAGCTGCTCACCCAATTTGGTCAAATCAATCAGTCTGTGAAATCTCTACTGGATGATCCTGCCTCTGCGATCTTGGACATTGACCGTGGTGTTTTGCAAGCTCAAAAGTCGCCCACACTCGACCATCGCCATTTTGGTGTGCCCCTTGGCGGCAACCTCATCCCCTGGATCGACAGTGATCTTAACGACGGGATGTCCCGAGAGGAATGGAAAGGCGGGGTAGAGTCCAACAAGTTATTGGGCCACGATCAGAGTAATTATGTGCCTGTGGATGGGCTGTGCGTACGTGTTGGTGCCATGCGTTCACATAGTCAGGCCTTGACCATCAAATTGACCCGCGATGTGCCCCTTGATGAGGTGGCCGAGATCATCCAAGAAACCTCTCCTTGGACCAAGTATGTTCCCAATGAGCGCGAGCAAACCATGCAAGAGCTCACGCCTATCGCGGTGACGGGGACCATGGATATTCCTGTCGGTCGCGTCCGTCATTTAGCGATGGGGAAACAGTACATCACCGCCTTTACGGTGGGGGATCAATTACTGTGGGGCGCTGCCGAACCTCTGCGCAGAATGCTTCGAATAGTTTTAGGGGAACTGTAACCATGACTGCCTCACATCGTCACGTTCAGCGCAGGGCTAGCCCGTGGCCGATGCGTTTATGTCGTGCAGTGGCGGTGCTGGGGCTCAGTTTTTCTGCCGCGGTTCAGGCGTTGACCATCGGGCATTCTCGAGTAGAGTCAGCCGCCACAGATAATGTGCAGCTGAGTGTGATCATTTCAGGGGTTTCGGCGGCAGAAGCTGAACAACTCGATGTCCGCATAGCGCCCTCCGAGGCATGGCAAGCCTTGGGCCTAAAACCGCTCTCGGCTGTGATTAATGCGCGTGTCGATCTCACCCCTGGGCCGCGCCCCGATTCTGTGCGGGTTAGGTTCCTAGGGGATGCACCTGTCGACAGTTCAGTCATAGACTTGCTGTTTGACGTGCGCCTGGCCGATGAGCAACAGCGTCATCAGGTCAGTATGCTGCAGCAGCCACGGCCTAATATCCAACTGCCCGCCCAAGACGAGGCAGCGACGTCTGTAACCAATGCGGGTGCCTCTTCAGCAGCGTCGCCATCGGCCACGAGTGCTGATCGCGGCGATACAATTACCGTACGCTCAGGCGATACTTTGCATGGCATTGCACAGCGTTTGAACACCCCGCATGGGTCTGAGTATCAGCTATTGGCGGCACTGTACGAGCTCAACCCCCAGGCTTTTGGCCAAGACAATATGCATTTATTGTTTGCTGGTGAGCAGTTACGTATGCCCACTGCTGAGCAAATACAGGCAATCAGTGATCAACAGGCGCGACATTTGTATGTAACGCATATACAGCGTTTTAATCAATACAAAGAGGCATTGGCCCGCGGCGCCTCTGATCAAGAGGCCACGGCATTATTAAAGAACGCTGCCTCACAGCAGATAGAGGATCCGCCTGCCCAGCCCACCCCTCAAGATAGTGTAGATGCTGAGACCGCTCAGGAAAGCACGACTGCCGAAACCTCCACCGATCGACTGCGTTTAGACGAAGCCGATGCCGCTCAGGCAGAAGGCGTTAGTGCTGATGAACGACGCGCGCAGGAAAAAGCGTTGGCTCATGTGAGTCGAGAGATAAAATCGCTCGAAGATGAAATTGATGCGCTGAGTGATGCACTCAGTAGGCACCAAGATGATCCCGCTGGTTCACCATCAGGGGCGAATATTGAATCCGCACAACACGCGACACCATCAGAAGGGGAGTTGACCCGCACACCCCACGAATCGTCTGATACGCTGTCAATAGAGGATCGGAA
>JAJYTK010000084.1 GCA_021793095.1 Pseudomonadota bacterium | reverse complement strand
GTCATTCCTATCGGCAGCAAAGATGTCATTGATACCGCAGATATGCCAACCAGCTACGGTTCGACGATCTATGCCCAGCATCAACCCATAGCAGATTCTTATTGTGTTGCAGCTCTAAAACAAGCGGGCGCTATCATTTTAGGAAAAACCGCGACCGCTGAATTTGCTCATACGCAGCCCCCACTCACTCGTAACCCCCACAATCCTGAACATACCCCGGGGGGCTCATCAAGCGGCTCAGCCGCCGCAGTGGCCGACGGAATGGTTCCTGCCGCTCTGGCCACACAAACGGGCGGTTCAACCATCCGACCAGCAGCCTACTGTGGCATTGTCGGCTTCAAACCAACTTTTGGCCTCATTAATACTGCCGGCGTGAAACCAGTCGCACAATCGTTAGATACTGTCGGGCTTATGGCGAGAAGCGTTGATGACATCGCACTTTTAATGCGGGTGCTGGTGCATTCGGATTTATGCCTCCCAACGCGCCTCGCAGCGGTGCCCCGTGTGGCATTTTTTAAAACCCCCTATTGGGAAAAAATCCAAAAAAGCAGCCAGCAACACCTAGAGCATATGGCTCGACACCTAGAGATTTGCGGTGCTCAAGTCACAGAAATCGTACTGTCTGACAGCTTTGATGCTAGCTACCCTGCACAACGCCTGGTTATGAACTACGAGGCCGCCAGATCTCTTTTATATGAAAGCGTTACCTCACCACAACTCATGAGTAATGCCCTCAATGCGCAGCTCTCCATAGGCCGAAATTATTCACTGGCTGACTATCAAGCGGCCTTGAATCAGATCAGTGCGGCCAGAGCAGAGCTCGCTAACACACTTGAACAGTATGATTTCATCCTGACCCCTGCTGCCCCGGGCATCGCCCCAAAAGGCATCAATGCTTCGGGGGAATCTATCGTTAATCGCAATTGGACCGCACTAGGAGTGCCTTGTATCACCTTGCCGACTGGCAGCGCTGAAGGGATGCCCATTGGAATCCAACTCGTAGGTAAACATCACCAAGATATGCTGTTACTGCACTGGGCAAGATGGGTCATGAGCAATTGGTCTGGAAAAACAAACCCCATATAACAAAACACCTATGTAATAAAAAACACACCTATGTATAAATTAAGCTTAAAAGAGGAGACAACCTTTGAAAAAGAGCTTACCCCAACCACAAACAGAAATTTGCACATCAGATGTAGACAGCATCACCGTGCGTGGCAAAGACCTGAGTGAAGAGCTCATTGGAAAGGTCGATTTCATTGAGTATTTTTATTTCTTGCTCACCGGTAAAGAACCCACCCAAGAGCAATCATTCTTTCTAAATGCGACTCTGGTCGCTATTACTGAACATGGCTTGGTACCCAGTAATCAAGTCGCCCGCATGACCTATGCATCCGCCCCTGAATCATTCCAAGCTGCCATCGCTGCTGGCCTGATGGGCTGCGGATCAGTGGTGTTTGGCAGCTCACAAAACTGTGGTGAGCTACTGGCTCAATTAATCGAACAAGAGAGATCAGGCGCGGGCACTCCTGACCGCATTGCCCTAGATAAATTAAAAACACTGCGGGCTAATAAAAAACCCGTCCCTGGCTTTGGTCACCCACAGCACATCAATGGGGACCCTCGAGCCCAAAAGCTCTTGGCGTTAGCCAAAACCCATCAGGTGGCGGGCCCGCACGTGCAGATGCTAGAAACCTTAGAAAAGCACATTCCCGAAATTTATCAACGTCAATTACCCATTAATGTTTCCGGAGCCATCCCCGCTGTAATGCTAGATGTAGGCTTTCCGCCAGAGGCTTTAAAAGGGATTCCTTTACTTGCACGCACAGCAGGACTCATCGCGCACGTGTACGAAGAGATGCATCGCCCTATTGGTTTTCTCTTATCGAAACATGCTAACCAATCCGCTGAATATATTGGACCTGATGCAAATGAACAAAAGGGAGGCTCAAAATGACGCAGCAACCCTTAAAAGGAATACGAGTCGTTGAGCAGGGCACTTTTATCACAGGCCCTGCCGCTGGGATGTTTCTCGCTGACTTGGGTGCAGATGTCATCAAAGTCGAACGGCCAGAAACAGGGGATCCTTTTCGTGCCTTTAAAGGGGGGCTATATAGCCCGCACTTTCAGGCTTATAACCGCAATAAACGTAGTATCGCTCTGGATAACAGAATCGGTCAGAAGGACAGGGAAATCTTTGAAAAGCTGATCCAAAGTGCGGATGTTTATATTGAGAACTTTCGTCCAGAATCAGCTCAGCGAATGGGCTTGGATGCAGCCACCCTGCATACGGTCAATCCCAGGTTGATTCATTGCTCGATCAGTGGCTTTGGTCCCGATGGGCCCTATGAAGATCGCCCCAGTTACGACACGGTTACCCAAGCAATCAGTGGTTATCTACACCTGTTACTGAACCCAGGCAACCCACGCGTTATTGGCCCCGCCATTGCAGATGCTGTGACTGGTTTTTATGCTGCCTACGGTGTGCTAGGCGCGCTCCTAAAACGCGCGCTAAACCCCGAAGACAACATGACTGTTGAGGTATCCATGCTTGAGGCTATGTCGCACTTCAATATTGATTCTTTTACCCATTATTTTGCTGCTAATGAAATCATGGGTCCCTATAGCCGACCCACCGCCTCACAATCTTATGTGGTGCAATGCCAAGACGGACAATGGCTGGCATTGCATATGTCATCACCGGAAAAGTTTTGGCAAGGGTTAGCATTAACAATTGAACAACCCACACTGTTTGAAGATCCTCGATTGGCTGATAGGAATGCTCGGCTAGAAAACTATGAAGCCATCGCCGATTTGCTCAAAGAAACGTTCAAAAGAAAACCGCGGGCAGAATGGTGTATGGCATTAGAAAAACATGATGTGCCTCATGCCACCGTCAATACAGCAAAAGACGCTCTGGACGATCCACAATTCAAACATTTGGGCATTGAGATTTCAGCAGAACACCCAACCATGGGGCTGTTTAAAACCATCCGCAGCCCAATCACCTATAACCAACAAAGACCACTCTCGGTAATGGCGCCCCCCGTCCTCGATGAGCACCGAGATGAAATACTCAAAGACTTGAAGAATACGGATTATTAAATAGGCTCTTTCTAAGCTTTTAGTATGAAATTTCCAATACAGGAGACATCGCTTTGAAATACTGTCCTCAAGACACCAAATTATTGACCTTTCATGATGCCTATCAAGCCTTCTTGAAGGGAACGGACACCCCCAGCGCCTACCTTGAACGTTGCCTTGAGGTGATTGATAAACGGGAACCCATAGTTAAAGCCTGGGTGAGCCTTAATGTCGAGGGCGCACGCGAAGCAGCAAAGGCGGCCACCAAACGCTATAAAAATAATGCCCCACTATCCATGATTGATGGCATGCCCATTGGGATCAAAGACATGATCGAAACCAAGGACATGCCCACAGAATTAGGCAGCCCCGCTTATAAAGGCCGGCACACCTATCGCGATAGCGCCATCATATGGGCACTGCGCGAAGCCGGGGCTATTATCTTAGGCAAAACAGTCACCACCACACTGGCATTTCTAGACCCTGGCCCCACAACCAATCCTTTTGATAGCAGGCGCACGCCGGGCGGCTCTTCTAGCGGCTCAGCTGCTGCAGTCGGAGCGGGCATGGTACCGGTAACTATTGGTACACAGCTGGTCGCTTCAATTCTAAGGCCCGCAGGCTATTGCGGCAATTGGGCACTCAAACCCAGCATTGGCGCCTTTAATCGCGGTGAGGGTTTAGAGTTTAGCCAATCTCATCACGGTATTTTAGCCAGTAATGAAATTGACTTGTGGCACGTCGCCACAGAAATTGCCCACCGTGTCGGCGGTGATCCAGGCTATCCTGGCCTGTACGGTCAGCCAAACCATATCCCACCCGCACAAAAGCCTTCGCGATTAGCCATTTTAGAAACCGAAGGATGGGGTAGGGTCGAACCTAGCGCCAAAGCCGCTTTCAACCAAGCGGTAAAAAAACTGCAAGAAAGTGGGATTAGCGTACTGCAACGCACTGACTGCAATAAAATCGAAGCTTTAGAACAGTCCATTGCTAACGCAGTAGAGCTATCGTTGCGAATTAGTGCTTGGGAACACCGCTGGATATTGGAAAATATGGCCGAACAACATCCTGAGAAGATAGGTAAATACCTGAGAAAGCACTTGGAGAAATCTCGCCAACTGACTCTGGCTGAATACCGACAAGATCTGGCCGCAAGAGATGAGGCAAGAGCCCGATTAAAGGCATTAGAACCTATATACGATGGCCTTATTACCCTGTCTGCAGTTGGAATAGCACCAATAGTCGCAGCTATTGAAAATAGCCAATTCCCAACTGGGGACCTCTCAATGGGATGTCCAGCCTCGCTACTGGGCTCAGCCGCTTATAATGTGCCAGCGCTATCAGACCAAGGAATGCCTTTGGGGCTACAAATCATGGGGCAACAAGATTGGGACGAACGCACCTTGGGGTACGCTCGCTGGATTCATCAATATCTGATTCGTGCTGATTAGCCAAATGCGGCGCCGCCATTAACGATAATCATTTCCCCAGAAATATAGCGCGCCGCATCGCTGACCAAAAAGCACCCAACACCCGCCACATCCTCAGGCTGGCCAATACGCCCAATGGCACTTTGGCTGGCTTGGTAATCCAGGTTTTCCTGGCTATAGTTTGCGATCATTGGTGTTTGGGTCACACCAGGCATCACCCCATTTACCGTAATATTATGCATACCCATGCCCTTTGCCAGGCTACGAACCAACCCTGTCAGCGCAGCTTTTGATGCAACATAAGCTGGACCCCCATATCCTGGCCCACCTCCTATGGTGCCATGAATTACCGATGTCGAACCTGTGAGCACGATTGCGCCACCCTCTTTATTTTTTTTGATGGTGTTTGCGGCAGCCTGAGCAATTAAAAAAGAACCGGTCACATTCACTGCTAACACCTTATTGAATTCATCAGCGGTAAGCTCCTCCCAAGTGTAACGAGAGTGAATACCGGCCCAATGAATTAAACCATCCAATCGGCCAAAACTATCTAAAGCCAATTGCACAACTGTCTGGCAATCTTCAGTACGACTAATGTCGCCTACACAGTGCTTATACCCCTCGCTGTTAAATGGGGCACGCCCAGCGGCCTCTCTATCAAAACCCACAACAGCATACCCATTATTTAAAAGCTGCTCAGCACATGCCTGACCAATGCCGCCAGCTGCCCCTGTTACTAGAATCACTTTTTGATGCTCAGGTTGCATTATTGTCCTCCTAGCCACTCATCGACCATATGTGTATTCATTTTTGCTGAACGAAATCTGGGATCATCCAATAACTGGTGCTGAAACTGGACAGTACTATCAATCCCCTCGATCACAAAGTGATTCAAAGCATTTTGCATGCGTTGAATGGCCTCGGCTCTATCTGCTCCATAGG
>JAJYTK010000083.1 GCA_021793095.1 Pseudomonadota bacterium | reverse complement strand
GGTTGGTTGCTCAAAGCGCCAGGGATGCCCTGAGCGAGTCCCGGCTGATTATCAATGGATGTTTGTTGTTGCTCACTGCGTACCGCAGCCGTATTTGGCGTCTGGTTGGGCGTGTAGGTTTCTGAGGTTTCTTCGCGTTGAGAAAAATCAATTTCAGCGCTCACTTGGGCGCGTACATTATCAGGCCCGAGAATAGGGCCCAAGATGTTCAAAATACGCTCGATGGCGAGCTGTTCCACCTCTTGGGTGATTTGACGTTGTTTGTCGAGTAATTTGGATTCTTCGCTAGAGCCGCTGAGGAGACGGCCATTTTGGGTCACCACCGATACAGCATCTGCCTGCAAATTAGGGACACTTGAAGCCACGAGCCAGGTGATGGCTGAAACTTGTTCAGCACTGAGGTGGCGACCCGAGTACAGGTTTAGCATGACCGAGGCCGAAGCGGGCTGGCGATGGCGTGTAAATAAAGTGTCTTTAGGCAGGGCGAGGTGAACACGTGCTTTTTCCACTGAAAACAAGGACTCTATGGTTTGAGCTAATTCGCCTTCGATGGCCCGCTGATAATTGACCTGCTCTGAAAATTGACTCGCGCCAAAGCGCAGTTCGTCCATGATTTCATAGCCAACGCTGCCGCCGCGCGGTAAGCCCTGCGCGGCCAAATTCATGCGTGTCTTGTATACCTGGTCTTTAGGGACATAGATAGATGCACCATGATCCTTTAATTGATAGGGGACATTCATTTGCTCAAGGGCGGCGATGATCGCGCCACCATCGCGGTCTTCTATTTGGCTAAATAAAATGCCATAGGCCGGCGTGCGTGACCAAAGAATAAGCACTATAAATATAGCTACCAATGCCGCAGCAATCCCGATTTGGGTGATTCGGGGCAGGGTGCGTAAAAAGTTGTAACCAGGCACACGCTGTAGAGTGTCGGCAACTGGGCTCATTGACCTACTCATGAGAAAACGAAATTAAAATCTACCAATAAGGCGCGGGGGCCATGGGCTTATACGGACATGCTGGCTATTTCTTGGTAAGCAGCGACTAAGCGATTACGCATTTGTACCGTCGTTTGTAAGCTAAGATTGGCCTTTTGCAAATCCACCATGACGTCATTCAGGCTGACGCCAGGGACCCCTCGTTCAAAAGCATTCGCCTGTGCGTTAGCACTGTTTTCGACTGCTGAGGCAGCGCGCAATGCCTTGTTGAGTGTGTCTGCAAAAACGCTGCTTTGTGTGGTGTTTTGTGTGCGCGTCACGGCCGCAGTGGGCGGTTGAGCGGCTTGTGTGGCTACCGATTCAAGGGTGGCACGTAGCTGAGCCATCTGAGATAACGCAACCTGGGACATAGAGTAAAACCCTTGCAAAAAAGCTTGAGCACCTAAATAGGATCGCCTCCGGAGCGCCTGCTGCGGAGTTGTTTGCAATACTTTACTCTTTTTCACCTATCGTTAAGTCCCACATTAAACGGGTAAAATCGGTCTTTATTCTTCTATTTGGTAGATCCAAGCCAATAATTCAGCCACTACTTGATAGAGTTCAGCAGGAATATATTCATCTAATTCCAGTTGCATGAGCAGGCCCACCAGTTCGGATTGTTGGTGTACGTAGAGTCCCGCCGCCTCAGCATGACGGATGATGGCTTCGGCCGTTTCCCCGTATCCTTTGGCAACGACTTTGGGGGCTGGGTCGGTATTCTTTTCGTAGCGTAGAGCAACTGCACTTTGGCGCGGTTTGCTAGGTTTATCGTTCATGGTGAGAGGGTGTACGCGTGGTTTGAGTCATATTTGCGTGCGGCTGGGTGTCTTTTTCTAGGGCTAATTCAAAGGGTTGATCTCGCCAGTAAATACTCGTGTTTGGGTTGATATTTGATAGCCTTTTTTCCAATTGCGGGGTGAGCGGTTTGAGTTTTTGAGCACGCGTTGGCGAGGCATAGAGGTAAATATCCAGTTGTTGTGCCGACCATTGAATATCAATGCTTATGTGCTCATCCAAAGCAAAATGTAATCTAATCGAACTGCGCCACTGTGGGGCTGGGGGTTGTTGGGGGGATGCGGGGTCCTCGGTGGCTGAGTCAACTTTGTGGTACCAAACCATTTCTACACCTGGCCAGAGCTCACCACGCCATTCCCATTGATGGGTTGCCAGCAATTCTAATTGTTGGCGGATGATAGGGCGCAATTCTTTAGGTAATTCGTGTTGGGTATCACTGGTTGGGGATTGTTTTTGGGCTATCTGGTTGTGGGGCTGCCGCAGGTAGAGATATTGATCCTTGCGTTGCCCACGCATGCGCTCGTGCAGCAGTGACTCATAAAAAAGTCCGCTATAAAGGAGTTCTTGCTGTAGTGAGCGCTGGATGTGTTGGGTCGATGTTGTTTGATGTGCAAGCCCTGTGGCATCTAGCAGCGGGCTCCGCCCTTTGATAGGGGGGGCATCGGGGTGTTGGTCGAGCAGCTGCATAATCAGCTGTGCCGTACGCCCCAACCGCATTTGTGCCGAGCTTTGAGCGGTGCTGGATTGAGTGGGGGGCTGCGTCGAATGCTCTGAGGGGGGCTGTGTCGATGGTCGGGTTTGGGTGACTGCCTGATTCGATGGGGCTGCAGAACCTCTGTTTGAATGTTTTAACGGGCGTCTCGGATGACTTTTATCAGTAGGGAAAACGGCATTTGGGCGCGCTTTTGCGCCCAGACCCAGCTGTTGGGACTGGGTCAATCCCAAGAGGGTATCCAGGCGTTGGATTAAGTAGGTGCCGAGTTGAGAGGGGCCCCCGGAGCTCATGGTTTAGAGTGCCTCACAATCAATGTAAACACTGCCAGTCACCTTGTGCCCAATCATGTGAGGAGTCATGATAATGCAGGAAAAGATGACTTTGTGGATTGAGATATGCTCGAATTTCTGCATCATTGGTCAAAATAATCCCAAGTAGCGCCCGCCGGGCCTTTTGTTGTCTAGAGGTTAGCCCAGGCAAGTGCTTGAGCTGTCCCAACACATCAGCATAGACGTGGCACAATTCGGCAGCTGGGGTCCATTGCTCTTGCTGGATGCAATCAATAATCTGAGAGCTGATTTGGGCTAACTGCTGATAAAGCTCGAGAGGCGAGGTTGCATTGGATGACTGGGGCATGGGCAATGGCCTCATCCTGCGAGGGACTCTTGTTGGGCTAAATCAACGGCCTCAGTCCATGCCTCATGCAGGTTTTTTAGCATGGTCTCGGCTGTGTTTAGGTGCTGTTCATCGGCATGAATATTGGCCTGTAGCAAGTGGTAGATGATGAGATCATAGCTGTTAATTAAATGCGTGCTGACCTCACCCCCGATCTCAGTGTCCACTGCAGCTTTGAGCCCCGTGTCAACAATATCTACAGCCTTAGAGATCATGGTGCCGCGTTGGGCCACGTCACTATTTTGTAGGTGTATCTGGGCTTTTTTAATGGCAGTGCGCGCCCCTTGGAAAAGCAAATTGATTAACTGTTCGGGGCGTGCGCTTAATACCTGGGATTCGAGCCCAACTTTGGCATATTGTGCGGCTCCTGATGAGCGTCTTTGCGGGGAATAAGAAAAAGCAGTCATGACTTATCCATTTTGTTTATTCATATTAGCCAGCATGCCGAGTTGCTGATTGAGGTACGTGCTGGTCTGATCCATTTGGCTGACGAGCAGATCCAATTGCTGAAATTGCTTTTGATAGTTGGCCATGCGGGCTTCTATACGATCTTGGGTTTGGGCGTATTGTTTTTGCAGTCCACGGATTTCATTGTCGATGCTATCGGTTGCGATGCCAATAAAACCTTTCTGACCCTTGCTATCGTTGAGGAAGGGGTCAATGGCCTGAGTCAATTGGGCACCTAGGCCATTTTCGCCCGCCAAGAGACGGCTCACGCCGTGGGTGTCTTGTTCTAAGGCTTGGCTCAGAGCGTCTTCGTTAATTTTGAGTTGGCCGGTGGCGTGGTCCGTCTCAATGCCAATTTGGCCCAGTGTGCGTATCGCGCCATCCGGTAGGCTAAATTGCAAGGCTGTCATGAGCTGATTTTTAACGCGTCGTGTGGTGGAATCACCCATCAGGGGGCTGCCTGTTTGGCTCTCGACGTCGTAGCGGGTGAGCTTGTCAATGTCCTTTAGTAGTTGATTGTATTTATCCACCAAATCGGTGATTTGTTTTTTGCTGCTATCAAGGTCGCGAGAGA
Source organism: Pseudomonadota bacterium (assembly GCA_021793095.1). Classification (GTDB taxonomy): domain Bacteria; phylum Pseudomonadota; class Gammaproteobacteria; order Burkholderiales; family Burkholderiaceae_B; genus Paenalcaligenes. Next base: position 1,370 of record JAJYTK010000083.1, on the reverse strand, counting down.
TGTTGATTTCTATCGGGGCATCATAACTGCGATGCGCTGACAGGCTGAAATCAACACCACGAATCACATCCTTGAACTCATTGCTTGGATGGGTGATCGTAATACCGTTGACGGTAATTTCAGCATCACTGGCGGCATTGACTGAATAGTTTTGGGGGGCCGCATCCGCATCAAAGCCCAATAAATCATTGAGGGCAGTGTCATCAAATTGCACTTGCTGCACGGCTGCCTCGGTGCCGGTATCACGGGCGCGTAACATCAATCGATAAGGGCTATCTGAGCCATCCTTGACCAAGGTGGCGTCGATGCCCGCTGCGGGCTCAGCATTGATTCGCTCGACGAGTTGCGCTAGAGAGGTGCCCGCTTGGACTTCTATTTGAGTATGAGTGCCATTATTCAAGCGGATGTTCAGCGTGGTATCGACATCGGTCAGTGGGGCATCCAGATCATCATGGCCTTGACTGATGAGTTCTTGGGCGCGTGCTGTTTGCTGCACTTCAATTTGGTAGCTGCCCTCTATGGCTTGATTATTAGCTTGGACTTTAAGTCCGTCATGACTACTGCGCGCTTTGAGTGCCACCAGAGATTTTGGTTGGGCTACTTTTTCAGCCTGTTGAAATAGGCCGTCTAGAGCGTTTTTGAGCACTCCATAACCAGACAGGCGGTTTTGTGCCGCCTCTTGGCGCTGTTCGATCATCTGCAAAGGAATGCTTTCTGCCTTGAGTAAATCATCCAACAGAGTATCTAGGGGGAGTCCAGAACCCACACCAATAGAAGAAATCGTAGCCATCGTTTTAAACCTTTTGTGTAAATAGGTGGTTAAGCACTTGTGTCTATGCCGTGTCCTTGAAAGGAGGTGATCATTTTGGCGACCTGTAGCAAGGTTTCCGAAGGAATGGTACGCAATACTTCGCCGCTATCCTTATCAATGATCGAAACCACCAACCGCTCAAGGTCGGGGTCGAGCTCAAACTGCATGCCCGTCGCCCAAGGGCGCATTTTTTCATTGAGTTGCTCTAAAGTCTTTTCAATAGAATTGGGAGCCGAATTTGACGATAAGGGTCCATTTTTAATTGTTTCTACCGGCTTGGGGACAGCCTGCTGGGTTTGGGCTTGATCGATCTCCTGTGGTTTATCGAATTCTTGGGGTAAGTCTAGGACTTGGGCGGTGTGATGAATAGGAATAGGTTTTACCATGGCTGTTAAAGCTCCTAAACAAAGCACTCATTTGAATGTGAAATAGATTTGGTTAGCTTAACGGCAGCCATGAGAAAAAATTTAGCCTGAACGTTATAGTTTAATAAATGGGTGTGAATCTAAATGGCTGGATAGCAGCTAAAAGTACTTTTATTTCGCGCTTCATCGAGGTC
>JAJYTK010000082.1 GCA_021793095.1 Pseudomonadota bacterium | reverse complement strand
GTCGATATCATTAAAGCTTTTGTAAACGGAAGCAAAGCGAATATATGCCACCTGATCGAGCTTGAGTAATTCCTCGAGCACACGATCACCAATTTCTTCGGTATTGATTTCTCGGGCCCCCGTGAGCATAAGACTCTCGCGGATCCGCTCGATAGCAGCGTCTACCTCTTGGCTAGGGACAGTGAGCTTGCGCAATGCTAACTCCATACTGGCCCGCACACGCGCTGGGTCGAAACTCATCCGGCTACCATCACGCTTGACCACGGTGGGCATCATCAGCTCAGCCCGTTCATAGGTCGTAAACCGCCGATCGCACGATAAGCAACGACGGCGACGCCGAATGGCGTCACCGTCCTCAAGGACTCGTGAATCTAAGACCTGAGTGTCTTCGTGATTACAGAATGGACATTTCATATGCGTCACGAGCCCTCATGGGCCCACCTATTTAGCAGAGCCCCCGTACACAGGTAAGCGCGCGGTCAGCTCATTGACACGGGCACGTACTTGGGCCAGGTTTTCCTCATTGAAAGGATCATCCAATACGTCAGCGATGAGGTTGGCCGTTAGCTCGCACTCGGCCTCTTTAAAGCCACGTGTGGTGACCGCAGGCGTACCCAAACGAACACCACTGGTCACAAAAGGTGACTCGGGATCATTGGGGATAGCGTTTTTGTTGACCGTAATGTGTGCCTTGCCCAATGCGGCCTCGGCATCCTTACCGGTGATGCCCTTGCTGCGCAGGTCGACTAACATCACATGACTCTCGGTCCGGCCAGAAACAATGCGCAAGCCACGCGACACCAAAGTCTTGGCCAATACGTCAGCATTTTTTAGCACCTGCTGTGCATAATCCTTGAAACTGGGGTCCAAGGCCTCTTTGAAAGCAACTGCTTTGGCCGCAATCACATGCACCAAGGGCCCACCCTGCAGTCCAGGAAAGATAGCAGAATTAATGGCGCGCTCGAACTCAGGCTTCATCATGATGACGCCACCACGGGGGCCGCGCAATGATTTATGCGTGGTTGAGGTCACAAAGTCAGCATGGGGCATGGGGTTGGGATAAGCACCGCCAGCAACCAGCCCCGCATAGTGGGCAATATCCACCATAAAGAGTGCACCATTTTCACGTGCAATGCGGCCCATGCGCTCAAAATCAATTTTCAGGGAGTAAGCGGAAGCCCCACCGACGATCAGCTTGGGCTTGTGCTCTTTGGCCAAACGCTCGAGCGCGTCGTAGTCAAGCTCCTCGTTCTCATCCAAACCATAGGATACAAAGTTATACAAAATACCAGACGCATTGACAGGAGAACCGTGTGTCAAATGCCCACCTTCAGCAAGATTCATCCCTAGGACAGTATCCCCAGGCTTGAGCGTTGCCAGATAGACCGCCTGGTTGGCTTGTGAGCCAGAGTTGGGCTGAACATTAGCGGCAGGCGCACCAAAAATTTCTTTGAGGCGATCAATGGCGAGCTGCTCAATCACGTCTACATACTCACAGCCACCATAATAACGGCGCCCTGGATACCCCTCGGCGTACTTATTGGTCAACTGTGTGCCTTGGGCCTGCATGACCGCAGGGCTGGCATAGTTTTCAGAGGCAATGAGCTCGATATGTTGCTCTTGACGAGTGTCTTCTTTTTCGATGGCCGCCCAAATATCGGGATCAACCACATCTAAGGTACGAGAACGGTCAAACATGTATTGTATGTTCCTAACAGTGAGAAGGTAGGCTGAAATTAAGGAGCCACCTATTTTAGCTTGGATCCAAAAATTTGGCTAAATATTAACCCATCAAAATACATGGGCTAGCCCTAGCAATGAAAAAGCCCAGACAATGCTGGGCTAAACCATCATACCCCACGCACCTAAAAGGTAACCGTGGGGCATCAAAGCATCAGAAATATGTTTATTCCCCATCACGCAAACGCGGGTTGAGCGTATAAATGCCAGTGATAGAGGCTTGGCCGAGGATATGACCCTCGATGGCTTTTTTGACATCATCACCGGTGAACTTGCCCTCTACCGGAATCTCGTCAATATCCACAGCATACACGGTAAAAACGTAACGGTGGACAATGGCATCGTTCCATGGGGGGCAAGGTCCGTCATAGCCAAAATAATCGCCATTCATATCGCGATCATGGGCGAAAAAGTCGGTAAACCCATTCAACCCCTGGCGCGTGCCATCCAGTGCGAGTGGCCCGGCCTTGCCCCGAGGGGTGACCCCATCGGAATAAGCACCCTCAGGGATCTCGCGGGTATCGGCTGCCAAATCAACTAACACCCAATGATAAAAATGCGTGCGCGGCAAATCAGCAGGGATCTCACGGCCCTCTTGGTTGACGTCATCCATTTTGGTTGGGACATCGGGATCCTCGCACAAAATCACAAAAGAACGGGTCCCCTCGGGCACATCGGACCAAGCCAGGTGAGGATTCAGGTTTCCGCCTAGTGTGGCGTGTGTCTCGGGATCTGGCCGACAAAATGCATACTGCTCAGGAATGGCAGTATTGTCTGCAAAAGAATTACTATGTAATTTCATGCATCACTCCTCTTTCATGCGTGAAGCCGCTAAACAGGTTATGTGTCTAGTGTAACCCGTGCAAAACGCCTTTTGCCAACTTGTAAAATATATGTCCCGGCCTCGAGCTCAAGTGTGCGATCTTCGATCCGCTGGCCATCGACGCGTACTGCACGCTGCGCAATACTGCGTTGCCCCTCGCTACCAGAGCTCACAAGCCCAGACTCACGAAGTATATGGACAATATTTTTGGGTGCACCAGTCAATGTCACCTCGGGCATGTCTTCGGGCATCTCGCCGCGGCGAAATTGTGCCTCGAAGCCCTCGAGTGCCTTTTGGGCAAGCTGTGGGCTATGAAAGCGCGCCACCAGCTCTAATGCCAACTCTACTTTAACATCACGTGGATTGCGTCCATCAGCGATCTCATCACGCAATTTTTGGATCTCGGCCAGTGAACGGAATGAGAGCAGCTCATAATAGCGCCACATCAGCTCATCCGAAATAGACATGATTTTGCCAAACATACTGCCTGGGGCCTCGGTCACACCAATATAATTGCCGCGTGACTTAGACATTTTTTCGTGCCCATCTAACCCCTCAAGCAATGGCATGGTCATGATGCACTGGGGCTCTTGGCCGTATTCTTTTTGCAGCTCACGTCCAACCAGCAAATTAAACTTTTGATCGGTACCACCCAATTCTAAATCAGCCTTAAGCTGCACCGAATCATAGCCCTGTAACAAGGGATAGATAAACTCATGAATGGCAATGGGCAAATGCTGCTGATAACGTTTGGTAAAGTCATCCCGCTCAAGCATGCGTGCCACGGTATAACGAGAAGCCAGCTGAATAAGCCCACGTGTCCCTAACTCATCACACCATTTAGAGTTATAGCAAACCTCTGTTTTATCAGGGTCTAAAACCAAGCTGGCCTGCTCGTAATACGTCTGGGCGTTAAACTGAATTTCGTCGCGCGTCAACGGCGGCCGCGTCGTATCGCGACCGCTGGGGTCACCGATTGTTGAGGTAAAGTCGCCAATGAGAAAAATCACCACATGGCCCAAATCCTGCAGTTGGCGCATTTTATTGAGCACTACGGTATGCCCTAAGTGAATATCTGGGGCGGTGGGATCCAACCCTAGTTTTATTCTCAAAGGGGTGCCCGTCTGATGACTGCGGGCGAGTTTTTGCGCAAATTCGGACTCGACAATGAGCTCATCACAACCGCGTTTGACGACCTCTAAATCAGCTCGAACGGCATCAGATATCGGTAGCTCTGATGAAGACATAATTAACCTAGCAAATGTAACACAAAAAGACTCGAAAATTTCTTCTGAATGCGTTAGGATAACTTGCTAGAACATATTTTGCACGCAAGAATACCGGCACAACTAATATTTCTGCCTTTTTTACCCAGCCGCATCCTACACCTAGGCATCCATCTGCCACAGCGCTAAAAAAGGCAATCACACCGGGGCGTGTTTCTTTTTTTTATTGTTTTATCGGCCTGCTACCCGTGCACAAACGTAGTGGGCCGATGCTATATACCCATGCTTTGATGTCAAAAACAACCCCTGCTAAAAAGCCGTCATGACACCACCCAAACGCCCTAAATTCATACAAAAAACACTGCTCACTATTGCTCTCGGGTTATTTGTAGGCGCTGGCGCCATCGCTGTTGTCCCACCCTCCCAAGAGCCTGTCCCTGAAATCTACCATACCAGCACGATATTAGAAGCCCCAATTATCAAAAGTTTACAAGGTCAAACGGGGCCCTTTATCCATCAAACGAGTATCCGCCAAGGCGACACTCTGGCCGCCATCCTCAAGCGCCTCGAGGTCGATGAGCCTGATTTACAACACTTTTTGACCTATGACGAGGCCGCCCGCTCTATCTACAAACTATATCCCGGGCGCACCATCCAGGTTTCCGTCGATGAAAACAACAAGCTTCAGTGGCTCCGTTACAATCACACCCCTGCAGCCAAAGAGGATGAGACGGTCGTTTCCCGCTGGCTCGAGGTCACGCCGGATGATGGCGATGGCTTTGTTGCCAAAGAGCATACTGTTGCCGCTGAAACCGAGGTAAAAATGGCCGAGGGCGTCATTACCAGCTCACTATTTGGCGCCACCGATCAAGCCGGCATCCCGGATTCTGTGGCCTTGGCCATGACCGATGTGCTGGGCAGTAAAATTGATTTCATCAAAGACATCCGCAAGGAAGACCGCTTTCGTGTGATCTACGAAAGCCATACCAGTCAGGGGCAAACCATTGCGGCTGGGCGTATTTTAGCCATCGAGTACGAAAACGATGGCGAGACCCACCAAGCGTTATGGTTTGATGAGGGCGATGGCGGTGGTAGCTACTATGATTTTGAGGGTAACAGCATCCAAGGCGCTTTTTTGCGCAACGCGATCAAATTTACCCGTATCAGCTCTACCTTTGGCAAACGCCGTCACCCCATCCATGGTAGCTGGCGTAATCACAATGGTGTGGACTATGCGGCACCCCAAGGCACCCCCATCCAAGCAACCGCAGATGGCGTGGTCGATTTCATTGGCACCCAACGGGGCTATGGCAATGTCATCATCCTCAAACACCATAGTGGCTACAGCACGCTCTATGCCCACCAGAGCCGCTTTGAGCCAGGCCTGAAAAAGGGCGCCAAGGTCCAACAAGGCCAGCGTATCGGTTACGTGGGTGCGACCGGCTGGGCGACTGGCCCTCACCTGCATTATGAATTCCGTATCGATGGCAAGCCCGTCGATCCACTGTCGGTCGACTTACCCGCCGCCAGGGCCCTAGAATCAGAGCAGGTTGAAAAGCTACAGGCGCTAGCCAGTCAGTACGAGAAACAACTGGCTTTACTCAAAGAGCGCACGGACCAACGCTTGTTGGCCATGTCTGACTAACCCCTCTTAAAAGACCTAGGCATGGGCTGGTATATTGGTTTAATGTCGGGGACGAGCATGGATGGTGTGGACGCCGTGCTTGCTCGGTTTGAGGCCCCATCCAGCCCAGCGACCGCCATCGAGACGG
>JAJYTK010000081.1 GCA_021793095.1 Pseudomonadota bacterium | reverse complement strand
ATCCTCATCATCCAAAGGTTGCCGAGCAGCGCTTTCTAGTGCCTCGAAATAGCCCATCGCTTGCTGTGCCTGATACTGCTCATACCACTGCCAGCCACGCCACCCTAAAATGGATGCTGCGATGAGCACCACAATAGCAACAATCAACGTGCCATTGCGATCCCACCAATCTTTTAGGGCGTCTAGCTTTTCCTGTTCTTCTAAGTCGTATGCCATATTAATCGCCAATCCTCGATTTCAAAAACTGCGCGCATTGCGCGAAATCCACCTGTTCTTGTTGGGGCTGCTCATCATTGAGCGCTGGAGCGCGCAACCATTTAACACTGGCTTGTTGCGTTTCAAGCTCACTTTGCCCCAGAATGATTGCTGCCAAGGCACCACTATTATCTGCGCGCCGAAATTGGGCCCGCATACTCTTGGGCCCCGCATGCACCACCACACGCAGCCCTGCATCGCGTAATTGCTCAGCCAAAACCATCGCCTGCTGTTGCCCAGCGTCGTTTTGATACACCATATAAATATCACATTCTGCGGTGTTTGGCAGAATATCTTGCTGCTGCACCAGCTCGAGCAAACGCTCCATGCCAATAGCAAACCCGATTCCTGGGGTCGATTTACCGCCTAAAAGCTCAAACAACCCATCATAGCGACCGCCGCCACAGACGGTGCCCTGCGCACCTAATCTATCGGTGATCCACTCAAATACCGTCAGATTATAGTAATCCAGCCCCCGCACCATACGTGGATTGAGCGTGTACTCAATGCCCATGGCGTCTAATCGTTGGCACACCCCCTCATAATGAGCCAGAGACTCTTCGCCCAAAAACTCAAACAGGCGCGGTGCAGCATCTGCCATTTCTTGAAGGTCAGGGTTTTTCGTATCCAGTACCCGCAGTGGATTGGTATACATGCGCCGCTTGGCATCGTCATCTAAAATATCTTGGTGCTGCTCTAAATAAGCAATCAGCGCCTCACGGTGCGCTGCACGCTCGTGACTCTGGCCTAATGAATTAATTTCAAGACGCACATCCGTCAAACCCAAACGCTGCCACAACCGATCAAGCATCACGATCATTTCAGCATCAACATCGGGCCCCGGGAAACCCAATGCCTCGACGTCAATTTGATGAAACTGGCGGTAGCGACCTCGTTGCGGTCTTTCGTGTCTGAACACCGGACCAATACTATAGATACGCTGAGGCCGCTCATAGAGCAGATTATGCTCAATCGCCGAGCGCACAATACCCGCTGTAAACTCAGGGCGCATTGTGAGTTTGTCGCCGTTAAGACTATCCGTAAAGGAATACATTTCCTTTTCGACTATATCGGTCACCTCACCAATACCCCGTGCGAATAGCTGCGTGTGCTCTAGGATGGGCGTTCGCATATTTCTATAACCATAGCTCGCCAGCCAATCGCGAACGATCTCTTCGAGCTGTTCCCACTGGGCACTTTGGTCAGGAAGCACATCATGCATTCCCGTCAAACCCCGAAGCTTTTTAAATGACTGCGTCATAAACCACTGCCTACCACTTTCTATGAAAAACGCCCCAGACCCGGCCGGGCCCAGGGCGCACGGTAAATAATTAGTTTGTCAGAGCACCCTTAGGCGTAACGCTGATGAACGTAATCGTGCACAATTTGCTTAAACTCTTGGGCGATGGTTTCGCCTTTTAGCGTTACAGTGCGCTCACCATCAATATACACAGGTGCCGAGGGAACCTCGCCTGTGCCCGGCAAGCTGATACCAATATCAGCATGCTTGCTCTCACCCGGGCCATTGACCACGCAACCCATCACAGCAACCTGCATGTTTTCTACTCCGGGATACTGGCTGCGCCATATGGGCATTTGCTCGCGCAGATAAGACTCGACCTCTTGGGCCAACTCTTGGAAAAATGTACTGCTCGTGCGCCCGCATCCGGGGCACGCCACCACCATTGGGGTAAATGCGCGCAAGCCCATGGTTTGTAGGATTTCTTGGGCGACCTGCACCTCTTTGGTCCGTGCACCCCCTGGTTCAGGGGTCAAGGAAATACGTATGGTATCGCCAATGCCTTGTTGAAGCAATACAGACAAGGCAGCCGTAGAAGCCACCACCCCTTTACTGCCCATGCCTGCCTCGGTCAGCCCCAAATGCAAAGGATAATCACAGCGTGAGGACAAACTTTGATAGACGGCAATCAGGTCTTGGACTTGACTGACCTTGCAAGACAACACAATGCGATGATCAGGCAGGCCTAACTCCTGGGCACGTGCCGCGCTATTTAGCGCCGACAATACCAACGCCTCGCGCATCACTGCCTGCGCGGGCCAAGGGGTGCTTTGCTGCGCATTTTCATCCATCATCTGGGCCATTAACCCTTGATCCAGGCTGCCCCAATTAACCCCAATACGAATAGGTTTATCGTATTGGCAGGCCACCTCGATCATTTGCGCAAAATTATCTATTCCACGCTGCCCGGCACCGACGTTACCGGGATTAATGCGGTATTTAGAGAGCGCTTGAGCACAATCGGGGTATTGAGTGAGTAGACGGTGTCCGTTGTAGTGAAAATCGCCCACCAGCGGTACGTTGACCCCCATCTTATCGAGCTGATTACGAATATGTATCACCTCTTTGGCCGCATCTGGGGTATTGACCGTGATCCGTACCAACTCAGAACCCGCTTGGGCCAAGCTTTTGATTTGAATAGCCGTCGCAATCGCATCGGCAGTATCCGTGTTGGTCATCGATTGAACAACTACTGGGGCATCTCCACCCACGACAACGGTATGATCTTGCCAACGCACGGGCACCGCCTGGGTGAGCTTGCGTTTTGCTGGGCCCACGCTCATGGCAGGCGCTTGGAAATTGAAATTTTGACTCATAAAGTTACTGGCGAAGGGCTTTTAACCAATCAAAAACAAGCCATGAATCAGGAATCCACCCCTGATCAATGGCATAAAAAACAACCACCACCAACAGAACAATTGCGATTAGCCACCATATCCAAGTTCTCTGTCGGGGCTCGACGTAAAGGGCCATATCTTCGGCTTCCCATTGCATCTTGTGCGCAGTGCTCATTTCTGCACGCACTGATTCAGGAAAAGCAGCATCCAACATGGACTGAATGGCTTGATCCTCTACATTTAAGAAACGGCCATAGCTGCGCACCAACCAACGCACGGGGGCACCATCGGGCAGTGCATCCCAACGCTCTTGCTCTAACGCTTGTATCTGCGGAACAGAGTATTTAATACGCAGGCTCACCTGCTCGAGTGTATGTCCCTGTGCTTCACGCAACTGCTTTAAGTAGGGACCGACGCTCATCTCGGTGTTCGTTTCGGTCATGTGCTCTTGGTCGGTGCGTGTGCCCATAATAAGACCCGTAATGAAAAGATAAATTAATACCGCGTGAAGTCGTATTAAGCCCTTTGAGGGTGAATCAGTATTTTCTTGAGTTTGGGCATGCGCTCATGGATGCGGGTACGATCCTGAATATCGCCAGCCAATTGACCACAAGCTGCTGCAATATCATCACCCCGAGTTTTTCTGACAGTAGTCACCGCCCCACCGTCTGTCAAGCGCTGAGCAAAACTTTTGATGGTTTTAGGATCGGAGCAGCGCAACTGAGTACCCGGGAAAGGATTGTAAGGTATGAGATTAAACTTACATCTCACCTGCTTGGCAATATCTAGCAACTGCTCGGCATGCTCTGGTTGATCGTTGATGCCCGCCAGCATCACATACTCAAAGGTGATAAAGTCCCGTGGCGCATGCTCTAAATAACGATTACATGCATCTAGCAATTCTTGCAGTGGGTGCTTTTTATTGAGAGGAACCAAGCGATCGCGCAATTCATCGTTTGGCGCATGCAAAGAAACGGCCAGCGCAACGGGGCAATCACGAGCCAGCCTATCAATCATGGGGACGACCCCAGAGGTCGACACGGTCACTCGACGTCGCGATAACCCATAAGCATGGTCATCGAGCATCAATTTTAGTGCAGTCACCACCGCATCATAATTAAGCAAAGGCTCACCCATACCCATCATAACGACGTTACTGACCACTCGATCTGGTGTGTCCGCCTTATCGCCCCGATCGGAATGCACACGTGTTGCATCAGGCTGACGCCGCAGGGTATGCTCGGCAAACCAGAGCTGACCAATAATTTCTGCAGCACTCAGATTGCGGTTAAAGCCTTGGTGACCGGTAGAACAAAACGGACAGCCAACGGTGCAACCAGCTTGGCTGGAAATACATAAAGTCCCGCGGTCATCCTCTGGAATGAACACAGTCTCGATCGAGTTATTGTTGCCCACATCAAATAGCCACTTGATGGTGCCATCCTCAGAACCCTGCTCTTGAGAGGGCGTCAACGCCTCGATCGCCGCCTGCTCGACGAGCTGCTCGCGGAATACACGAGCGAGGTCTGTCATCTGACTAAAATCGGCCTCGCCACGCTGGTGCATCCAACGCATGAGCTGACGGGCACGAAACGGGCGATTGCCCCATTCGGCCACCTGGGCTTCGAGCTGTTGTCGATCAAGTCCTAAAATATTGATGGGAGAGGTAGTGGAGGTCATAAATATCTATTGATGCGCATAGGCGCTTGGTGGGCCACACAATCAGGCACTGACCCGAGCGTGTGCACGGGTCAGTATCGCTTGCTTAGCGGCTGTAAACTTGGCTAGAAGGAAAGAAAAATGCAATTTCTTGGGCCGCTGTCTCGGGTGCATCTGAACCGTGCACGGCATTGGCGTCAATGCTTTCAGCAAAGTCGGCACGAATCGTACCAGGAGCAGCCTCTTGGGGGTTAGTGGCACCCATCAACTCGCGGTTTTTGGCAATCGCGTTTTCCCCCTCGAGCACCTGCACAAATACAGGTCCAGAAATCATAAACTCGACCAAATCGTTAAAAAACGGACGTTCTTTGTGGACCGCGTAAAAGCCCTCTGCCTCTTGGCGTGAGAGGTGCACCATGCGCGCTGCGGCAACCTTTAAACCGGCCTCTTCGAAGCGGCTAATAATTTTACCAATAACATTTTTACCTACAGCGTCTGGCTTGATAATAGAAAGGGTGCGTTCAATTGCCATGTATATTCCTATATTTGATATAACAAAGTGAAAAGCAATAGTGTCACGCAAGCTAAATGGGTGTTAACCGCCACTTGCGCGCCCACCATTTTAACACGCCCATGACAACCTGCTGTATCATCTATTAAAATGTGCGACGCCCTGACGGGCGTGTTCTTTTTATTGCAATTTTGCCACGTATTCGCAACATAATGACCAAATCAACCTCTGAATCCTATCTGGAACAGCTAGCCAAAAGTTTTAACCCCCACGAAATCGAAAACCGCTGGTACCCCAAGTGGGCCCAAGCGGGCTATTTTAATGGTGGTGTCCATACTGCCCATCCCAGCGCTGATGCCCGTGATGATGCAGGCAACCCAAAACCTTTTGTCATCCAATTTCCGCCTCCTAATGTGACCGGCACCTTGCACATGGGGCATGCCTTTAACCAAACCATCATGGATGGTTTGACCCGTTACCACCGCATGAAAGGCTTTGACACTGCCCTCATCCCAGGC
>JAJYTK010000080.1 GCA_021793095.1 Pseudomonadota bacterium | reverse complement strand
TCTCGCTCATGAGCAAATAGATTCCATCACCCAATGGGTGAATTCGTAATGAAAAAAAAATACCCTCGTCCACAATTTACCCAAGGCACTGTCAACCGTTTTGGTCAGTCTCGCATTGGTGATGGGCTACAGGTGCTCAATAGTAATGCACGCATTTTGCAGCCTGGTGAATTTACACCCCAGCGAGAAACCATGAGCCCGTATTTCAATCAAGATAATTTAGGCCTAAATTCCGAGCGCCTGCGTTCGATGATGATTGAGCGCTTGCGCCGCGAGGGAATTAAAGATGAGCGTGTACTCAATGCGATGAAGCAAGTACCACGACATCTTTTTGTGGACGAGGGCTTGGCCAGTCATGCTTATGAAAATGCGGCGTTACCTATTGGTTTTCAGCAGACCATTTCACAGCCTTGGATAGTTGCACGTATGATTGCATTGGCTTGCCAAGAGCGCATCCCTCACAAGATTTTAGAGATAGGCGCTGGCTGTGGTTATCAGGCAGCGGTTTTGGCACAGCTGGTACCACAGGTGTATGCTATAGAACGCATTCAGGGCCTTTATGAGATGGCCTTAGGCAATATTCAGCACGCTCCTCACGCCGAACGTATCCACCTGCACTATGGTGATGGGCTCAAGGGCTTGCCAGAACAGGCGCCTTTCCCGGCAATTCTGGTAGCTGCCGCAGGGATGGATTTACCCAAAGAATTGTTAAAACAGCTTTCAATCGGTGGACGGTTAATTGCTCCGCTGGGCCAAGATGAACAGTATCTTGTTCTAATAGAGCGTACCGGCACCGATAGTTGGAATAGGAAATTACTAGAACCCGTACGCTTTGTGCCACTTCGTGCGGGTATTCAACCCTAAGTTATCAGGAGAGTCTCTATGCATCCTGCAGGCAAATTAGTATCTCTTGCTGCAAATGCAAAACACACGACCCTAGTCGGGTCGCGTCAATGGCTGTTAATGACAACCGTCGCAGTCACTGCAATATTAGCCGGATGTAGTTCCACCGATCAGCGTGCGCCGATTACAGATCTCAGTGTGACCACCGATGAGACGGTCGCCCAAATTACTGAGTCTGCCAGTAAAGACTATACCGTGCAGCCAGGTGATACCCTGTATAAAATTGCTCGCGAACACAATGCAAAGGTGCATGAAATTGCGCAGGCTAACCAAATCACCGATCCAAGCCAACTCAGTGTTGGCCAAAAGTTGGTGATTCCGGGTGCCGGGACAGCCCCCAGTTCGCCTCCTGATATCAGCAGCGGTAGTCAGGTGGTGGCTGCCCCAGTCGATGTTTCGGGTGGAGAGGGTCAAGCGCAGCCTAAGCCAGTAGACACCGGCCAAGAGGATCAAACTCAGGCCGACGCTGCTCAATCTCAAGAAAGCAGCAGCACACCACGAGCCAGTGATGCTGATCTCATCAAATGGGATTGGCCCAACCAAGGCAAGGTCATCCAAGAGTTCACACCGAGCAGCAAAGGCATAGACATCGAGGGTCAAATAGGGGACCCCGTACTTGCTGCTGCAGACGGCAAAGTGATGTACGCGGGCAATGGCGTGCGTGGCTTAGGCAATTTGATTTTATTGGGTCATAGTGACGGTTTTATCACCGCCTATGCGCACAACGATGAGTTGCTCGTCAAAATGGGTGAGCAGGTCAAAAAGGGGCAAAAAGTAGCGACACTCGGAGACTCCGAGGCAGATTCGCCGCGCCTGCATTTTGAAATACGTCGCCGCGGTACCCCTGTGAACCCAATGTCTTATTTGCCTAAAAAATAACCAGCGCAGCAGTCATCTATTATGAGCAATACGGTTTTAAGCATTGAGTCCCTAGACTTATCTGCGCAAGGGGTCGCCCATGACGACGAGGGCAAGGTTGTCTTCGTCGAGGGCGCCCTGCCTGGGGAAAAGGTACGGGTAGAATTTAGCCGTCACAAGAAAAACTACAATAAAGCCCAGGTTGTCGAGGTCCTTCAAGCCTCACCTTTACGGGTCACCCCGCGGTGCCCTTATTTTGGGCAGTGCGGTGGCTGTGTCATGCAACACTTGGATGCTGATGCACAGATTGCCATCAAGCAGCGAGCCCTCGAAGATATGCTGAGGCATATTGGCAGAGTCCAAGCGGCACAAATACTACCCCCTATTTACGGTGCCTTTTGGGGGTACCGTATGAAGGCGCGTTTTTCTGCGCGTTTTGTGGCTAAAAAAGGAGGTATGCTGGTTGGTTTTCGCGAGCGCAATAGTCGCTTTGTGATGGATATGGAGCACTGTCAGGTAGTGCCTCCACATGTGTCAGCCTTGCTAAAACCATTGCGCGCTTTACTCGAAACGTTATCGGTGGCTCGGCGCGTGCCTCAGATTGAATTGGCAGTGGGGGATGCGCAGACGGTCTTGGTCTTGCGCCACCTCGAACCTTTGTCTGCCGAGGATCACGATAAACTGCGGCAGTTTGCCCAAGAGCACCAAATACAGTGGTGGTTGCAGCCTAAAGGCCCGGAAACGGCGCATCCTCTAGAAGCTGATCAGGAGGATCTGTATTACTCTTTGCCAGAGTATGATTTGCAAATGCATTTCAAACCAACTGACTTCACACAGGTCAATCATGGCATCAATAGAGTGCTCATTCGTCGCGCTTTGGCACTATTAGATATACAGCCACATCATCGCGTCGTCGATTTATTTTGCGGATTAGGGAATTTTACCTTGCCCATTGCACGCACTGCCCGTGAGGTGGTGGGGGTAGAGGGTAGCGAGGTACTGATTGAGCGCGCGCGTGCGGCAGCTCAAAAGCATGACTTGGCAGATCGTGCTCAATTTTCGGTATTAGATCTCTTCCAGGTAGATGAAGAGTGGCTGCAGACGTTGGGGCATTTTGATCGTATGTTGATCGACCCGCCCCGTGACGGTGCCGTTGCGGTGGCCAAAGCCGTTAGCGCATTACCCGTGCAAGCCCAGCCTGAGCGCATCGTGTATGTCTCTTGTAATCCATCAACATTGGCTCGAGATGCGGGTATTTTGACCCACGTCGGAGGCTACCGATTACAGGCGGCAGGGGTGGTTAATATGTTCCCTCATACCGCACATATAGAATCCATTGCGGTGTTTACTAAAGGCACCCAAGAACGTCTATCCATAGATTGAATCACAGTCTTGCGGTTTTGCGCTACCTAAGGTGCCCAATCTCGGTGTAAGGCAGCCGCTTAACCGTTTAAATACAAAAAGCCCCAAAATATTAATCACTAACCTGTCCAATCAATGAAGGTCAGTTTATATTTTGGGGCTTTTTCGCGTTGGCTGGCTTTTTTACTTGTTTAAATCTTTTTTCAGTGCCTTGATAAGCGCTGTGGCTGCCTCACTCACTCTCTCTGGGGCGGTGCCGCCAATATGGTTGCGTGCGGCAACTGAACCCTCAAGGGTCAGTACTGAAAACACGTCCTCTTTGATCGCGGAATGATAGGATTGCAACACCTCGAGGCTAAGGTCTGCAATGTCGCATTGTTCATCAACGCAACGTTTCACCACACTGGCCACGGTTTCGTGCGCATCTCTAAAGGGCACCCCCTGTTTGACCAGGTAATCAGCCAAATCGGTAGCAGTGGCAAAACCCTCTGCTGCTGCGTGCCGCATCGCCTGAGCATTGACACGAATACCGGCCACCATATCCACAAATATTTGTAGCGTGTCGCGCACCGTATCAGCGGCATCAAAAAGCCCTTCTTTGTCTTCTTGGTTATCCTTGTTATAAGCCAAAGGTTGTGCCTTCATCAGCATTAACAAGGCAACCAAATGGCCGACGACGCGACCTGTTTTTCCACGCGCGAGTTCGGGCACATCAGGATTTTTCTTTTGTGGCATGATCGAACTGCCCGTACAAAAGCGATCGGCCAAATCAATGAATCCAAAACGTGGGCTCATCCAGATAATTAACTCTTCGGAAAAGCGAGATAAGTGCATCATGATGAGTGATGCCGCGGAACAAAATTCAATACTGAAATCGCGATCTGAAACGGCATCTAAAGAATTAAGGCAAAGACTGTCAAAGCCGAGTTCTTTGGCGACGATGACACGATCAATGGGAAAGCTGGTGCCCGCCAAAGCTGCCGCCCCTAGGGGCAGTCTATTGACACGCCTACGACAGTCATTTAAACGCTCAGTGTCGCGTTTAAACATTTCAGCATAAGCCAGCAAGTGATGGCCAAAAGTAACGGGCTGGGCGACCTGTAAATGGGTAAAACCCGGCATGATTGTGTCGGCATGCTCTAGGGCGAGCTCGGCCAAAGCGAGCTGCAGCTGCTTGAGGTAGTTTTGAATGATATCAATTTGGTTGCGCAACCACAGGCGGATGTCAGTGGCCACCTGGTCATTCCGAGAGCGCCCAGTGTGTAGACGTTTGCCTGCATCACCAATCAGTTCAACCAGTCTTTTTTCAACATTTAGATGGACATCTTCGAGATCTAGAGACCAATCAAAGCGGCCTTCGTTGATTTCGGTAATAATGGTCTGCAGGCCTCGGGTAATATCCTGCAGGTCTTGATCACTGAGAATACCGATCTCGGTGAGCATTTTAGCGTGGGCCAAGGAGCCTTCGATGTCGTATTTGGCCAGACGTTGGTCAAATTCTACTGATGCAGTATAGCGTTTGACGAGCTCTGAGACGGGCTCACTAAAGCGTGCGGACCAAGCTTGGGATTTTTTATCAAACTGATTGGTTGGTTTTGATGAGTTTTCTGTAGACATATTTTCAGTAAAGCAGGCAAAAAGTAATAAACTATGTGGGTTATATTAACGACTCTTGGCCTGTGTGCCTAGTCATCATCAGATTCTGCTTTGCAGGGACAGTTGACAAGACATGGAATCAAGCTTCTTTTTTGGTGATCACAATGTAAAGAGCTGGCTACAGCAGTCAGTCGATGGGGTGTTACTGCAGTTCTTTTTAGGCCTGCTGTTGCTGGTGGCAATTTTTCTTGCTTTTAATTGGGCCAGCTCGTATGTGCTGAGTGTGGTGACACGTCGCTTTTTACTCACCATTGGTAAAAAGGATTGGCTGGAAATTATTCAAGCATCACGTGTGCGCCGATTTTTCGCCCGTGCTTTGTCTTTGTATCTTCTTTCAGCAATGATTGATTGGTTGCCACTGGGTCCTTCTTTCGGCGAATTTCTTAATCGTTTAATTTTTGCTGTTGCGACTTTTTATTTATTGCTATGCCTGAGCGCTTTATTAACAGTAGGCCACGAGATTTACGCCCGCACCCCACGCGCTCAGGTAAAGTCAATCAAAGGCTATATTGAGGTTATCCGCATAGGGTTTTGGTTTGTAGGCGCCATTATCCTGCTATCAGTGATGATCAAAAAGTCCCCTTTAATTATGATTTCAGGTTTGGGGGCTTTGTCCGCAGTACTGTTATTGGTCTTTAAGGATACCTTATTATCACTGGTGGCCAGTGCCCAAATGAGCAGTAATGACATGCTGCGCATAGGTGATTGGATACAAATGCCACAAGCTGAGGCCGATGGGTTTGTCATTGATATTGCCCTGCATACGGTAAAGGTACAAAACTGGGATAAAACCGTTACTACCATTCCGACCTACAAGCTTTTC
>JAJYTK010000079.1 GCA_021793095.1 Pseudomonadota bacterium | reverse complement strand
ATATCGCAGATCGGCGCCACGGCGTACATGTGAACGCCCCCCACCGGGGCCACCGCGTGCACCAAATATTTCGCCAAAAATATCTCCGAAAGCATCTGCAAAGGCGTCGGCGCCCATCCCACCACCCATGCCGCCCATGCCGGCAGCGTTGGGATCGACCCCGGCGTGCCCAAAACGATCATAGGCAGCACGCTTTTCATCGTCATAGAGGATTTCATAGGCCTCTTTGACCTCTTTGAAATTATTTTCAGCCTCTTTGTCGTCAGGATTGCGGTCCGGGTGATATTTCATCGCCAAACGGCGATAGGCCCGTCGTATGTCGTCCTTGCTAGCACCTTTTTCCAGACCTAAAACTTCGTATAAATCGCGTTTTGCCATGTTAATAAAAAGCGCAAAAAGCGCTTTGTCACAGAATAATAAGGCCCGATTCCTGGATACAGACCAGAAACCGGGCAGCTATAAAGAGCTAAAGAATTAGCGCTTGGGGATGATTAGTTATCGCGTTTTACTTCTTTGAAGTCTGCGTCGACGACATCATCATCGGCAGCCCCCTGCTCGGCATCCGCACCGGCCTCACCCGCTTGTTGCTGGGCTTGGGCCTCGGCGTAGATCTTTTCACCAAGCTTTTGGGCAGCTGCTGTCAGCGCCTCGGTTTTTTCGTCAATGGCGGCCTTGTCGCCCTCTTTGGTGGCCTCTTCGAGCTCGGCAATGGCTTTCTCAATGGCCTCTTTCTCGGCGGCATCGAGTTTATCACCATGCTCTTCGAGCGACTTGCGTGTGCCGTGGACCATGGCCTCGGCCTGGTTACGGGCAGTGGCGAGCTCGGCCAAACGACGATCCTCTTCGGCGTGTTGCTCGGCCTCTTTCATCATGCGCTCGACCTCTTCTTCGGTCAGACCAGAGCTGGCCTTGATGGTGATCTTGTTTTCTTTACCGGTGCCTTGGTCTTTGGCCGATACGTTTAAGATACCATTCGCGTCGATGTCAAAGGTCACCTCAATCTGTGGGGTACCACGAGGTGCTGGAGGAATGCCCTCGAGGTTGAACTCACCAAGCAATTTGTTGCCTGCGGCGATTTCACGCTCACCTTGGAAGACCTTGATCGTCACTGCGGGCTGGTTATCATCTGCCGTTGAGAATACCTGCGAATGACGGGTCGGGATGGTGGTGTTCTTTTCGATCATCTTGGTCATCACGCCGCCCAAGGTCTCGATACCGAGCGACAAGGGAGTGACGTCGAGCAAGAGCAAGTCAGAACGGTCACCAGACAATACCGAACCCTGGATGGCTGCCCCACTGGCAACGGCCTCATCGGGGTTGATGTCACGACGGGGCTCAGAGCCAAAGAACTCTTTGACCTTTTCCTGTACCTTGGGCATACGGGTCATCCCACCGACCAGAATCACATCGTCGATCTCGGAAACACGTACGCCGGCATCCGTAATCGCAGTGCGGCAAGGCTCGATAGAGCGCTCAATGAGGTCCTCAACCAGAGCTTCCAACTTGGCACGGCTGATTTTCAGGTTTAAGTGCTTGGGACCCGACTGATCAGCAGTGATATAAGGCAAGTTGATTTCGGTTTGCTGTGTGGAAGACAGCTCGATCTTGGCCTTTTCTGCAGCCTCTTTGAGGCGCTGCAATGCCAGGATGTCTTGGGAGAGGTCAACACCGCTTTCTTTTTTGAACTCTTCGATAATGTAATCGATGATACGTTGGTCAAAGTCCTCACCGCCTAGGAAGGTATCCCCGCTGGTAGACAAGACCTCAAACTGCTTTTCACCATCAACATCTGCAATTTCAATGATGGAGATATCAAAAGTACCGCCCCCTAGGTCATAAACTGCGACCTTGCGATCACCGTCGGCAACCTTGTCCAGACCGAAAGCCAATGCGGCAGCGGTCGGCTCGTTGATGATACGCTTGACCTCGAGACCGGCAATCTGACCGGCATCCTTGGTGGCCTGACGCTGACTGTCATTAAAATAAGCAGGGACAGTAATGACGGCCTCGGTGACCGTTTCACCCAGGTAGTCTTCGGCAGTTTGCTTCATCTTGCGCAAAATATCTGCGGACACCTGTTGGGGGGCCAAGGCCTTGCCCTGTGCCTCTACCCATGCGTCGTTATTGTCTGCCTTGACGATTTTATAAGGCATAAGCTTGATGTCCTCTTGGACCTCGGGCTCTTGGAAACGACGGCCGATCAAACGCTTGACGGCAAAAATGGTGTTTTCGGGGTTGGTCACTGCCTGGCGCTTGGCCGGAGCACCGACGAGAATCTCGCCATCATCGAGATACGCCACAATCGATGGAGTGGTGCGTGTCCCCTCGGCATTTTCAATAATTCTGACGTTGTCACCTTCGACAACAGAGACACAACTGTTGGTCGTGCCTAAGTCAATACCAATGATTTTACTCATATGTTTTCCTAGCCTTGTTTCTTAGTGCTGCACAGACCCTGTACAGCTGAAATTCATCTCATATACTGCATATGGGGCTCGCCCCAGATATTTCAAGAGCAGGATTAAATTTTTTCCTGCTCTGGGTGGGCTCAACCTGCAGAGACCATCACCATCGCTGGGCGCAGGACCCGATCAGACAGCGTATAGCCCTTTTGTAAAACCTGGGCAATGGTGCCTTTTTTCTGCTCGGAGGGGACATTGGAAATGGCCTGATGCAAGTGCGGATCAAAGGCATCACCCACTGCTGGTGCAACCTCGCATAGCTGGTGACGCTCGAAGGCACTGTCGAGCTGCTTGAGGGTGGTCTGCACCCCTTCGAACAATACCTCTACAGTTTGATCCTCTTGGTTTAAGGCGGCCTCGAGGCTGTCACGCACTGGGATCAGACTCTCTGCAAAGCCCTCTACGGCAAACTTACGTGCTTTGGCCACCTCTTCGTCTGCACGGCGGCGAATATTTTCTACCTCAGCGCGGGCACGCAGATATTGGTCTTTAAAGGCTGCGAGCTCTTGGTGAGCCTTTTGCAGATCATCCATCAGTGCTTGGGTTTCATCGTCCATGGTGGTGTCATTCTCATCTGCCCCGGCCGGCGTCTCTGTGGTCTGAGCGGCTTGTGCCTGGGGCTGTTCACCATTGGCCGTCTCTGCGTTGTGCACGGATGCATCTGTGTGCTCGTGGGTGGATTTGGTTTCTGTTTGGGTTGGCTGTTCATGCTGCGATTTGTTTGCTGCAGACATCGCTTTCTCCACTACAAATAAATGTTCATATCCTGTAGATGCGGGCAAGCCCTTGAAATTTCAACCCACGATTTTAGGCGACGCTCATGAGCCTGCCTTTTCCAATGATCAGGGGATGAAATGGTTGGACTTGGCCACATTTAAAACTGGTTTTGAATGCGACGGTAGGATTGGGCCAAGCTCACATTGGTGTGCATCACCGACTCGGAAAACTCTTTGGCTGACTGAGGGACTGTTTTGAGTTTGCTCAAATCCGTTTGGCGGGTGACCACCGTCGCACTGGGCAAATAAAAACGCTGCGGGATATCATGCCCATCGACCACGCAGTTGTGGCGAATCACTGCGGAATCGCCCACGGCACAGTTAAATACCACCGTATTAAAACCAATGAACACATGACTGCCCACACTGCAGGGACCGTGTACGATGGAACGGTGCGCAATCGAGGTATGCTCACCAATGGTCACGGCAGCGCCGTCTTTGGAATGGATGACCACACCGTCCTGGATATTTGAGTTGGCCCCAATCACTATCGGCTCTAAATGGCCAGTCTCATCCAGTTCATCGGCGCGGATCACGGCATAGGGGCCGATAAAAACATGGGGGCCTATTTCTACGCGCCCACACACTATCGCGGTGGGGTCAACAAAGGCTGTCTCGTGTACGGTGGGGAAATCACCCCGCGGATTTCTTCTGAGCATATATCGCTCCTGCGAAAGGTTTTAAATCCAGCCCTGCAAATGTTGCACGACTATGTTGGCTAAGCCTCGTATCCATTCAGGCTGAGCATTCAAGCAATCAATGTAACCAAACTGCTCGCCACCCGCCTCAAGAAACACCTGACGGTAGTCAATATCAATTTCCTCGAGGGTTTCCAGACAATCCACAATAAAGCCCGGACAGGTGACGTGAATGTTTTTAATGCCTTGGGCAGCCCACTCTTTGAGCAAAGGCTCGGTATAAGGTTTGAGCCACTCTGCCGCGCCAAATCGGCTTTGGAATGAGTGAAAAATAGGCACCCCAGTATCGGCCAACGCCTGTTCGAGCGCATATCGTGTGTGCATGCACTCTTTATGATAGGGATCGCCATCCACGACGGATTGCTTGGGAATCCCATGAAAACTCAACAACAGGCGTTCGGGTTGACCATGCTTTTGCCAGTAAGCCCGAATATGGTTTGCTAGCGGCTCAATGTAACCCTGGTGCGCGCAAAAGCTATTGATATAGCGCAATTCAGGCTGACGCCGTAATTCGCCCAATAAACGGTTTACCTCGTCCACTGCAGAGGCCGTTGTGCTGGCCGCATACTGAGGATATAAGGGTACTGCTAAAATTCGCTCGCAGCCTTGGGCACGGAGCTCATCTAGGCCGTGCTGCAATGAGGGAGACCCATAGCGCATCCCCAGCGCCACCGGCACGGAAAGCCCCTGCTCTTTGAGTTGCTGCTGCAACTGACTGACCTGCTGCTCGCTATACACCAATAGAGGGGCGCCCTCAGACAACCAAATACTACGATAACGTGGGGCGAGTTTTTGGGGGCGCCGTCCGAGTACCGCGGTACGCAAAATAGGCTGCCAAAGTACAGGCGGTAACTCAACGACCCGCGGGTCCGACAAAAACTGCGCTAAATAACGGCGAATAGCCGCTGGTTCGGGGGCATCGGGGGTACCCAAATTAATCAAAAGCACCCCGACCTTGGGTGCTGTTTGTGCAAATGACTCGGAACGAACAAAATCCTCGTGATAGGGTTCGGGGCGATACTTTTTCAACAGCATGATGTAGGACTCTTAGGCCAAAAGAAACGCAAGACGGAGTGTAAAGAGCGGCAAGGCACAGCACATATTAGGCGCTGGCGCTTTGGCTTAGGGCATTGGACAACATCCGCGCAGTAATGTCTACTATGGGGATCACTTTCTCGTAGGACATGCGCGACGGCCCGATCACCCCGAGGGTCCCCACCACCCGATCGCCCACCCCGTACGGGGCGGTCACTACCGACACATCATCCATGGGCACGAGGTTGGAATCACCACCAATATAAATCTGCACGCCCTGCGCTTGGGATGAGATATCTAACAAATGCAAGAGATCCGTTTTTTTCTCAAATAATGCAAACAGCTGCCGCAACCGATCCATATCAGCCGTCATGTCTTCGACGCTCAAAAGCTTGCTCTCGCCAGCGATCACCACAG
The DNA here is from genome assembly GCA_021793095.1 of Pseudomonadota bacterium. Classification (GTDB taxonomy): domain Bacteria; phylum Pseudomonadota; class Gammaproteobacteria; order Burkholderiales; family Burkholderiaceae_B; genus Paenalcaligenes. The sequence continues at coordinate 322 of JAJYTK010000079.1, read as the reverse complement.
CATCGGCCTCGTCCTGGGCGGCGCTAACGCTGGTGTCAACGGCAGCCTTCATCAAACGTGTAATATCCTCGCGCAGTGAGCTGAGCTGCCCCGAGAGGCGCGCACGCACCTCGTCAAAGGAGCGACCCGAGAAATGCTCATTAAAAAAATTGCTGGCCTCGATAAGCTCAGACTCTTTGTATTCGCGAGGGACAAATAGAATGCGATTTTGAACATCGCCATCAGGCGTGACGATGATTAATAACACCCGTCGGCCGGATAAGCGGATAAACTCGATTTGGTGAAAGGTCTGAGCCCGCTTGGGCGCGAGGAAACCCCCTGC
>JAJYTK010000078.1 GCA_021793095.1 Pseudomonadota bacterium | reverse complement strand
GGTCAAGACTCTGTCCTTGATTGTTAAAACAGATGTTCAAGGTTCTCAAGAAGCGCTGGTGAGCTCTTTAGAAAAACTCGCCAACGAAGAGGTCAAGGTCGAGATCATCCACGCGGCGGTTGGTGGTATTTCCGAAAGCGATGTCAACTTGGCCATCGCCTCTAATGCCGTGATTATTGGCTTTAATGTCCGCGCAGAGCAAACCGCCCGTCGCCAAGCCGAACAAAATGATATTGAAATCCGTTACTACAACGTGATTTATGACGCCATCGAGGACGTCAAGTCCGCATTGTCGGGCATGTTGGCCCCCGAAGAGCGCGAAGAGGTGATCGGTATGGTCGAGATTCGCGAGGTCTTCCGTATCTCCCGTGTCGGTAATGTCGCGGGTTGTATGGTGACAGAGGGGCTGGTGCGTCGAGACTCTCAGGTCCGACTGCTGCGTGATAATGTCGTGATTTGGACCGGCTATATCGATACCCTGCGCCGCTTTAAGGATGACGCACGCGAGGTGCGCCAAGGCTTTGATTGCGGTATTACATTGCGCGGCTACAATGATATCAAGGTCGGCGATCAACTCGAGATCTTTGAGATCAAAGAAATCGCACGTACCTTATAGGTTTTATTATGGTTCGACATCAAGCAAAAAGTAGCGGGCGTAATGCCCGCTTGGCAGAACAAATACAAAAAGACATTGCCATCCTTATTCAGCGCGAGATTGATGTATCCACAGCGGGGTTGATCACACTGACTGAGGTCAACCTCTCTGCGGATTATGCGCATGCCAAAGTATATTTTACGGTGCTGGGTGCAGCACCTGAAAAAGCTCAAAAGGCCCTCGATGAAAAGGCCAATTGGTTGCATGCACAGTTATTCAAGATGATGCATATCCACACGGTACCAGTGTTGCGCTTTATATACGATGATCGTATGCAGCGGGGTGATGAGGTGCGTCGCCTCATTGACCAAGTCAGCCAACAAGACGCCGCGCAGTCGCGCGATGATGACGCAGACGATTAGTCTCTGTATTTAACCTCTTTTTTTGTGTTTTTATGTCGCGCCGTCGCCGTGGTCGTTTGTTAGATGGGTTGTTTTTATTGGACAAGCCAGTCGGCATGTCCAGTAACCATGCCTTGCAACGGGCGCGGCGTTTATATGATGCGCGCAAAGCAGGGCATACCGGCACCTTGGATCCATTTGCAACGGGGCTTTTGATTTGTTGCTTTGGCCGTGCTACGAAATTATCAGCTGCGTTACTAGAGGCGGATAAAAATTATATCGCCACCCTGAGATGGGGGGCAGAAACCACTACCGCGGACCTCGATGGCGAGGTGACCGTGCGCGCTGAGATGCCTTTTGCAATCACAGCGGCCCAGGTTGATGCGGTGTTGCCGCAATTCATAGGCACTATTGAACAAATGCCGCCCATGTACTCCGCTTTGAAAAAAGACGGTCGTCCTCTGTACGAGTATGCCCGCCAAGGGGTTGAGGTCGAAAGAGCAGCGCGCCACGTACAAATTTATGGTCTTAAGCGTTTGTGCCATACGGCGCAGAGTCTGACGTTAGAGGTGCGCTGCAGTAAAGGCACCTACGTGCGCACGCTCGCCCAAGATATTGGTCGAGCGCTGGGTTGCTATGCCCACCTCACCGCATTACGACGGACCCAAATCGGACCATTTAATATTGATGCAGCCCATAGCCTGCGCAGTTTGCAAACTGCAATAGCCGAGAAATCCACCGTGGACATTGACCAGTGGTTATTGACTGGGAAAGACTTACCCGCCGAGCTATTGCCTGTTAATTTTTAAAATATAGGACACCCATAGATGAGTCGTGCTTTAAGAAATATCGCCATTATTGCTCACGTTGATCATGGCAAGACCACTCTCGTCGATCAATTGCTCCGTCAGGCCGGTACCTTTCGGTCTAATGAGCAAGTCTCCGAGCGCGTTATGGATTCGGATGATATTGAGCGCGAGCGTGGCATCACCATTTTGGCTAAAAATTGTGCCGTAGAATTCGATGATGTTCATATCAACATCGTAGATACCCCAGGTCACGCGGATTTTGGTGGTGAGGTTGAACGCGTACTGTCGATGGTTGATGGGGTGTTGTTGCTGGTCGATGCGGTCGAGGGGCCCATGCCGCAAACGCGTTTTGTGACGCGTAAGGCCCTAGAGCTGGGGTTAAAGCCCATTGTGGTGGTCAATAAAGTCGACCGCCCTGGGGCACGGCCTGATTATGTGATTAACGAAACCTTTGATCTCTTTGACAAGTTGGGGGCCACTGATGAGCAGCTCGACTTCCCCATTTTGTACGCATCGGGGTTGGCAGGTTATGCCAGTTTAGACGAAGGGGTGTATGAGGGGGATATGCGCCCTCTGTTTGAGGCCATTATCAAGCATGTACCTCAGCGTGATGATGATGTAGAGGGCCCATTACAGCTGCAAATTTGTTCGCTGGACTATAGCTCTTATGTTGGTCAAATTGGTATTGGGCGAATCAATCGCGGCCGCTTATTAGCTGGCCAAGAGGTGTTGGTCATGCATGGCCCCGATGGGGAGCAACGCACCGCCAAAATTAACCAAGTGCTCAAGTTTCAAGGGTTGCAGCATGCACCCGTCCAAGAGGCCGTCGCTGGCGATATTGTGTTGATCAATGGGATTGATGAGCTGACGATCGGCTGCACCATTGCGGATGTCGAGCACCCCGAGGCCTTGCCTTTACTCAGTATCGATGAGCCCACCCTGCGCATGAACTTCATGGTCAACACCTCGCCTTTAGCCGGTCGCGAGGGCAAGTTTGTGACCAGTCGCCAGCTGCGCGAACGACTGCATCGCGAGTTAAAAGCCAATGTGGCGCTACGTGTGAATGACACCGCCGATGAAACGGTTTTCGAGGTATGTGGGCGAGGCGAATTGCACCTGACTATTTTGATTGAAAACATGCGCCGCGAGGGCTACGAAATGGCCGTGTCGCGTCCCAAGGTGCTGCTCAAAGAAATTGATGGGCAAATGTATGAGCCCTATGAGCTATTAACCGTCGATATCGAGGATGATCACCAGGGCGGTGTGATGGAAGAGCTGGGCCATCGCCGTGGTGAGTTGGTCAATATGCAGCCCGATGGCCAAGGGCGTTCACGCCTCGAGTATCGGATTCCTGCCCGTGGGCTGATTGGTTTTCAGACTGAGTTTATGACACTGACTCGAGGGACGGGGCTGATGAGTCATATTTTTGATGAGTTTGCACCGATGCGCCAAGGGGCAGTCGCTGAGCGGCGTAATGGCGTGCTGATTAGCCAAGACGATGGTGAGGCAGTGGCTTATGCATTGTGGAAACTACAAGAACGTGGCCGTATGTTTGTGCGCCCCAATGAGCCCGTGTATGAGGGCATGATTGTGGGCATTCATAACCGTGATAACGACCTGGTCGTTAACCCTATTCGCGAGAAAAAACATACGAATGTGCGCGCCTCGGGTAAAGATGAGCATATTGACTTGGTCCCGCCCATCGCTCTCAATTTAGAGTATGCGGTGCAATTCATCGATGACGATGAACTCGTCGAGGTGACCCCCAAATCGCTACGTTTGCGCAAGCGCTATCTCAAAGAGCACGAGCGACGCCGCCATGCCCGAAAGGTCAGTGCCTAAGCAATCGGGTTGGCTTTGAGCGTATTTGCATGGGCTCGGTAGGTACCGAGCCCAAATTGTTTAAAAACGCTCACGCGGTAGGTAGGGGCGTGGGGCATCGACCAGGTCTACAAATTGCGAGCAGCAGTCATGGATGATCGCCATGGCCTCATCTAAATCATCTGTGAGGGTAATGAGATCAGTATCCGTGCTGGATATAAAGCCATGGCTGACCAGTTGCTCTTTTATCCATTCAAGCAGTCCTTGCCAAAATTCACTGCCAATTAAAATGATGGGGGCAGGGGGCATTTTTTTGATCTGCACCAAAGTGATGGCCTCAAAAAACTCGTCCAAGGTGCCAAATCCGCCAGGTAGCGCCACGTACGCTGCACTATGCATAAAAAAGGTTGCCTTGCGCGAGACAAAGTATTCAAACTGCAGGCTATGAGTTTGATAGGGGTTGTTGCTGGTTTCGCGTGGTAAGCGTATATTTAACCCAACACTTTTACCACCTGCGGTGTATGCGCCTTTGTTGGCCGCCTCCATGATTCCTGGCCCCCCGCCGGCGATGACGGTATAGCCCGCCTCAGCCAGTCGTCTGCCCAAATTAAGGGCAAATTGGTAATAGGGGCTGTCGGGGCGTACACGTGCACTACCAAAGACGCTAATACCCAAATCAATGGCTTCAAGGGTGTCTGCAGCGGCGGTGAGCTCAGACATGATGGTTGGGATTTGTGCACTTGCGGGCAAACGATCAGAGTTATTATTTGACATGAAAAAAACCTTATTACTCATAGATGGTTCTAGCTATTTGTACCGTGCCTTTCATGCATTGCCTGATTTGCGCAATGCCGAAGGGCATCCTACTGGGGCGATGCAGGGGGTCATATCGATGTTGCGTCGCATTCGCGAGGACTATCATGCCGATTATTTGGCGTGCATCTTTGATGCCAAAGGCAAGACCTTTCGCGATGAGATTTATACCGACTATAAGGCCAATCGCCCTCCCATGCCCCAAGAGCTAGCGTGTCAAATCGAGCCGCTACACCAGATCATCCAGGCAATGGGTTGGCCTTTGTTGTGTGTCCCAGGTGTTGAGGCCGATGATGTGATTGGCACACTCACCCGTTTGGCGAGCGAGCGTGGTATTCACAGCATCGTTTCGACTGGGGACAAAGACCTGGCGCAATTGGTCAATGAGCAGGTCGAATTGGTCAACACCATGAATAATGACCGCCAAGATGTCCAAGGGGTCATTGATCGTTATGGGGTTCGCCCAGAACAGATTGTAGATTATCTCATGCTCAAGGGGGATACGTCAGATAACATCCCGGGGGTTGCGCGTGTCGGTGACAAAACTGCAGCGCGTTGGCTACAGAAATACGGTAGTCTGGATAATCTGATCGACAATGCTGACGAAATTAAAGGGGTGGTGGGCCAAAATCTGCGTGATTTTATTCCCAATTTTGAGATGACCCGCCGACTGATCACTGTAAAAACAGATTGTGATTTGTCGATGATCGATAATGACCCCGAGTCACTCACCCCAAATGAGCAAGACACCGATTTACTGATAGAGCTCTTTCATGAGTTTGGGTTCCGTACCTTTTTGCGCGAGCTCACCAACGACCCCGATATTGAGCCCGAAAGTGGCCGCCGACAAAAACGTCGTGAAACCCAAACCGAGCCGAATACCACCGCAACAGCGACTGATGATGCGGCCATCATCGAACCGCAGACAATCTCTTATCATACCATCACTACCGAGGATGAACTGTCTGCTTGGCTCGAGAAACTACAGGCGGCTGAGGTGGTGGCACTAGATACTGAGGCAACCTCGTTGGACCCCATGAGCGCTCGCTTGGTGGGGCTATCCGTCAGCATTCAACCTGGAGAGGGGGCTTATGTCCCAGTGGGCCATACAGGCCCTGATGCTGCCCAAGGGCAGCTGGATAAAGATTGGGTGCTCGAGCAGCTACGCCCTTGGCTCGAGGACAGCAACGCCTGCAAGGTGTTGCACAACGCTAAATATGACACCCATGTTTTGGCCAATGAGGGGATCGCCTTGCGGGGCATCACCGATGACACCATGCTCGAGGCCTATGTGCTC
>JAJYTK010000077.1 GCA_021793095.1 Pseudomonadota bacterium | reverse complement strand
GTGGTGGCCATGCTGCTTTTTATTTCGGTCGATGGACACCTTTTTTTGTTGGATGTACTGTTTTATAGCTTTACTGAAATTCCCGTCAGCCTGACCCCTTTTTCCATTGATGGCATTGGCGTTTTTCTAGACTGGACGCGCTACATCTGGTTTTCTGGCCTACTGCTGGCATTGCCACTCATTATTGTTTTGCTCAGCATCAACCTTGCTTTTGGTATTCTCAATCGTACCGCCCAACAACTCACGGTATTTGCGGTGGGCTTTCCTATTACCCTGAGCGTGGGCTTTATACTATTGGTACTCGTCATCCCGCATACTGCCCCATTTTTACTAGAGTTATTTTCACAGGGTTTTGACGCGCTGCGGGATATGATTTGGGCGCTACACCCATCGTCGTAGGCCTAAGGGTTAAAACTCCTCCCAGTCGTCCTCGGCCGAAGACTGCGTGCGGCCAGTCAGATCAGGGCGCAATAGTTGATGCTCTGCTTTTATATTGGCAGGATGGGCGGCACCCTTTGAGCTTAACCCCGCCTGTTTTGATGGTTCTTGTTGATTTAGCTGTTGTTTGTGGGCGGTGTTTTTTTGCCCATTATGTGGTGTATTTCCTGCCAGCGCCTGGGTATTTTTCTGAGCGGCCTCAGAAGCGGGCTGTTGGCTTTTTTTACGCACCTTTAAGTCAATAATCTCGGCACCGGGCAAACGATAAACAACCGCATTTTCCTGGAGCCGGCTGGCATGGCTCTTGAGTACATGCCCTGCTGCTGTGGCACGTTCGAGCATATGTGCATTTTGTGAGGTGCTGTGATCCATCTGATTGACGGCCCGATTCACTTGCTCAATACCGCTAGACTGCTCTATGGTTGCGGCACTAATTTCTCCCATAATATCAGTGACACGGCGCACCGAATCAACAATCTCTTGCATGGTACTGCCCGCACGTTCAACCTGCGTTGAACCCTCGCTCACTTTGGCGACAGAGTTTTCAATCAGATCTGTAATCTCGCGGGCAGCTTGGGCACTGCGTTGAGCCAAAGCGCGCACCTCAGAGGCAACCACGGCAAACCCCCGCCCCTGCTCACCCGCACGCGCGGCCTCGACCGCAGCATTTAAGGCCAATATATTGGTTTGAAAGGCGATGCTGTCTATCACGCCGACAATATCAGATATTTTATTAGAGCTTTCCGAGATGGCCTGCATGGTACTGACTACCTCCCCCACTGCCACGCCCCCACGCTGGGCAACCTCAGAGGCCGTCACTGCCAACTGATTGGCCTGATGAGCATTATCTGCATTTTGACGCACTGTGCTGGCCAACTGCTCCATGCTGGCAGCTGTTTGCTGCAGCGCTGCTGCTTGGCTGTCAACGCGGGTACTCAACCCATTATTTCGTTCGACCATTTCATTCGTTTCAGCGAGCACCTCATCGGCCAAATTACGCATCAATGACATGGTGCGTATGAGGTTTTCCTGCATGCGACGTACGCTGACATAAAGCAGGTTGAGTTCATTATCTCGTAATGAAGGCTGAATCCTTTGGCTAAGATCCCCGCTAGCGATGGCTTCTATATGCAACCGTAGCTGACGCAGAGGGGCAAAAAAGCGCGCTTGAAATACACCCAAGGCCAAGCCAGCCACCCCTAAACTAATGACCACTAGAATGACAAGCTGAATAGATAAGGTATTAACTGCTGACTGCGCCTTGGTGCCAGCCAGAGCGGCCAATTGGTTGGCATGATAAATGCCCGCAATTGCGGTCAAAACAGTGCAGACACACAATAATGCTACTGAGAGCACAAAAATACTTTTCAATCGCAACTTATTCATCATGATCCCTCTTTAATTTCTTATCTTGGTCTTGCCTGAGGTACGAGCTCGCCACTGATTGCCCGCTATTTACCCATCGAAAATAGACTGGTGCTTTGCACTTTCAGAAATGCCATAGACGCTGCCTCAAGCGCCATTTTTCGCAGTGACAGCTGAGTCGTAGCGGTGTAATAATCCACATCTTCGAGCCGCGACAGCTCTTTGGCAATCTGCAAGGACTGCAATGAGCCACTATCATCCAGACTTTCTAGCTCATTTACGCGTGCCCCTATAGAGGCGCGCACTGTGAGCACATTGTCATAACTAATATCAATGGTCTGTAAAGCTTGATTAAGGGCATTTTGTAAACGTGCTTCTGCACTTGGATTTCCTTGGGTAGGTTGTTCCAGTGCCTCAATGACGTCGGTCAATACATTTAAAATATTGAAATCGTCATTGCCGTTGAGTGTTTTGGCCTGCTGATAATGTAATTTGTCTCCTGCCTGCGCAGCGCCCTCAATACTAAATGACAGGCCAAATTCATCCCGCAAATCAATCACTGTTTCTGTATCGTTGGCATCAAACTGATAGGTGGCCACCGCTGACTCATTATTTTCATCACGATACTGGACCTGCACCTGCCACTCACCGTCTTGGTATTCCAGATTTAATTTTTCCACCGTGCTGGCCTTTTGTGCCGCATGGATTTGCATGCTGCCCACCACCGCAGTACCGGCATTTTGAGCAGTGCCACCATAAACAAATGCCATGGCCCCTGGAGCAGCACGCAAAAAGGTCTCGCTGCCATGGTTGCCCACATTAATCACACGAGAATGGTCCACCTGAATATTTCTGGCCGCACTATTCCCTACGTCACCTTGGTAAACATAACGATCCCCCACCTTGGAAAACGGCTGGCTTTTCCCTTGGGAGCCGCTAAACAAATAGCGCCCGGTAGCATCCGTTGCATTCATCGCCCCATACAAAGTATCCTGGGATTCAGCCAATACCTGCGCTAACGCGGCGCGGTCTTGATCAGACAAGGCCCCATTCCCCGCCTCAATCAAACGAGTCTTGAGGCCTGAGAGCTGATTGACTATGTTATTCAAGGTATTTTCACTCTCGCCCAGTGCCTGCATGGCCACATGTCGATTTGCACCGAAACGCTCATTCATGGACTGCGACTGTGCCAATGTAATCGACTGAGCGGCTGCCAAAGGGTCGTCTGCCGGTGTGATCATCCGACGCCCACTACCAATCTGCTGAAATAGATGCAGCAAATCACCTTCTTGTTTATTAATAGTATTAACACCTGTTTGAAAATACAGTGCTGAACTAATGCGCATCACAGCCCCTTTTCATCTAAATCTGTCACGAATCCATTACGCTCGCTATGCATTACTATTACCAATGACTAAGAGCGCAAGCTCAGTAAGGTGTCAAACATGGCGGTGCCCACATCGATCATTTTGGACGCCGCGCGAAACTGCTCGACATATTGCTCGAGCATGAGATATTCCTCATTGAGGTTGACCCCCGAGACGCGTTGTTGAGCAGCAAAATTTTGTTGCACTAAATTTTCTTGAGCTTTGGACGCTGTTGTATTTTCTTGTGTCTGCACCGCCACGCGGTTAACAAGCTGTCCAAAGGCATCATTAAAGTTCAGTGCACCTTGGCCCAAAATTTGCTTATTTTGTAATCCTGCTAGCGCCAGCGCATTGTCACCGTTAGCGGTGCCCGTATCCTGCGCGCCCGCCGCAATTTTGGCCGGGTCATCTATCTGCAGCCCAAAACCATCGGCCCCCCGACGAGTAGGCTGTAAAGACCACTCAGCACCTGCCGGGATATCCCCCTGAGGCAGCTGCACCTGCAAGCCCTCCACGAGGTAGTGGCCCCCATTGCCATCTGCTACATACTCAGCGGAAATCTCTGCCCCCGTTTGGGCATCAAAAAAAGCTAGCCCTGTAAAATTGCCATCCGCATCATGCTGTGCCTGAACTTTGTAATCCGACAGCGTCAAAGAGGCCGCGTCTTGGAGGGCTACTGATAAAGTTGGCACCGAGTCGGGAAAGCCCGCCCCCGTGCTCGGCACCCCTTGGCCAATATTGAAATGAAAGAAATCCCCACCGAGTGCACCGTTTAAATCAATGCCCTGTTGATGCACCTCGTTAATGCTCTGCCCCATCCCAATGGCCAAACGACCTAAGGCATTTTGTGCCGCATCGAGCGTTTGGCTGCGGTATTTCAGTAGACCACCCAGCTCTCCTCCGCGAATGGATGAATCATTTATTTCTACCCACTGCGTCCCCTCGTCACCTCGTACCTGATAAGCCAATACATGCCGTGAGGGGTCATTAGCGGCAGGGACTGCGCGCAACTCATGGACGGTACTGCCACTTAACAGAACTTGGCCACTGCCAAGCGCCAAATTGAGTCTGCCATCTTGCTCAAATGATTTGACCTCTACCAACTCATTGAGCTCCATCAGCAACTGATCCCGCTGATCGAGCAAATCATTTGGTGCGTGCTGCGGCGTCGAGGCCTGTGCTTTGGTAATCTGCTCATTAAGATCGTGGATCCGCTCTACATAGCTATTGATCTGATGGGTCAAAGTCCCGATCTGAGTATTTAAGTTGCCACGCTGATTTTCTATAAAAGTATCTGTTTCATTGAGTTGTGTGGCCAGATTTTGGGCACGGCCGAGTAATTCTTGGCGTGCGGCGGCATCATCAGGGCTGGAGGCAACGGCTTGCATCGCATCAAAAAAATCCTGCAAAGCTGGACTAATACCCGTACTGCGATCGGCAAATAAATTATTTAGCTGATCAATCTCATTTCCAAAGGAAATATATTCAGCATGCTTGCTGGTAGATTTGATGAGTTGTTGGTGCAGAAATTGATCATAAGCACGCTGTACAGTAGAGGTTTGTACTCCGCGACCGATATACCCTGCACCCGTCGCGTTGGCCCCTTGGCTCTGGCTGAGCACCGTTTGACGGTTATAACCCTCTACGGCAGCATTATTAATATTGTGCCCTGTCGTTTGTAAATTTTGTTGCGCATTGAGCAGCGCCGACAAACCTAAACCATACAAATTCATGATTGCTCCGCATACTGGGATAATGTTCAACAACGCCAGCGTGGCATCTAATCCCTTTACGGCAGACTGGCGGTTTTCTTTAGCTCAATCTAGCTCAATTAGCGTGAATCAAAGTACGCCATAATGGAAATCAGTTTTTTTGCATAATCAGGATCCGTGGCGTATCCGGCTTCTTGGATGCGATGGGCAGCCTCTTCTGCGCTTTCCGCTGCTAACACAGGGGCATACCGTTTTTGACCACTGATCAGTCGTGCATAATCTGAGAACGATTCCTCATAAGAGGAATACGCCCTAAAGGGCTGGGGCATTTTTACTTTGCGCCCGCTAAAAAACTCTGTGGTGGTGATTTCAGCTACGGGACCCGTCCAGCTCTTGCCAGCTTTGATACCAAAGAGATTAAAAGTCGGACGTCCGTCCTCATGCACTATCTGGCGCTGCCCCCAACCCGACTCCAAAGCGGCCTGACTCAGGATCAAACGCATCGGTAATCCTGTCTCTGCTGCGGCGACCTCGGCAGCCTCGCGCATCGTATCGACAAAACGCTGTATATGGGCTGGCGCGCCTTTAATTGCGGAAACTACTTTTTCCATCCCCTTTTGCCCGGTTAATTTACGAATCAAACTCGACAAATCAGGAGCCTCTATTACTCGTGCTTGCCCCACATAAGAACGCAAACCCGCTTTCCGTGAGGGTGCCTGCTCAGCAATCGCATAAGGAACAAAATCATCCGCCCCTGACTGTCTGCGCATTTGCTGCTGCAATGCCTCAGCCAGCCCTAGCCCGGGATCGGCCAGCGCCAGAGACAGCTGTTCATCATTTAAGGCATAAGCCATCTTCTGG